>DASUMM010000001.1:0-8288 GCA_036277655.1 Burkholderiales bacterium
TCAGCCGCAGGTCGGTGGTGATCACCGCCGGCAGCTTGATGGAGATGGTCTCCAGACCGCCGTCGACCTCCCGGGTGACTTGCGCTTTTTCACCGGAAAGTTTCAATTTCGATGCGAAAGTGGCCTGCGGCCAGCCCATCAGCGCGGACAGCATCTGCCCGGTCTGGTTGGAATCGTCGTCGATCGCCTGCTTGCCGAGGATCACCAGCTTAGGACTCTCCTTCTGAACCAGGCCCTTCAACAGCTTTGCGACGGCCAGCGGCTGCAGCTCGACGTCGGTCTGGACGAGGATCGCCCGGTCGGCGCCGATGGCGAGCGCCGTGCGGAGCGTGTCCTGCGATTTGGCGGAGCCGATGGAAACGGCCACAACCTCCGTGGCTTCGCCCCGCTCCTTGATACGGACGGCCTCCTCGACGGCGATTTCGTCGAAGGGATTCATCGACATCTTGACGTTGGCGGTCTCCACCCCGGTGCCGTCGGCCTTGACGCGCACCTTGACGTTGAAATCGACCACGCGCTTGACGCTGACCAGGGCTTTCATGGGCGGGAAAGGGATTTTGCGGAGGCCAAATTATAAGGCGTATGATGGATCCGAGGCTCCAAGCGCCGGGTGCGGAGCGGAGGAACCACTCATGTCCAACAGCGGAATGCCGTTCGTCGACGTCACCAAGATCCTCGAGCAGTTCAAGCTGCCCGGAATCGATCTGCAGGCGGTGATGGAAGCGCGGCGCAAGGATATGGAAGCGCTCGCGCAGGCGAACCAGATTGCCTACGAGAACATCCAGGCGCTCGCCCGGCGCGAAGCCGAAATCCTGCAGCAGACGATGTCCGAGTGGCAGGGCGCGATGGCCGGGATGGCGGGAAAAAGCCCGGCAGAGGTCGCCGCCAAAGGCACCGAGCTCGCCGGGCAGGCGTTCGGCCGCGCGCTCAGCAACATGCGCGAGCTCGCCGAGATGGCCACCCGCTCGCAGGCGCAGACCTACGAAATCCTGAACCGCCGGTTCCAGGAGAATCTGGACGAACTGCGCAAGCTGATGCAACCCAAGTAAGCGCCATTGCGGTCGATTGAAGCAGAGCCGCGCGAGCTGGCGCGGATCCGCCGGCTCGCCACCGGCCTGCTCGCATTGATGGCGATCGTCTACCTTGCCGCGCACCGCTACGAGCCGCAGCTTCCGGCGCTCGGCTTCGTGCGCGCGTTCGCCGAAGCGGCGATGGTTGGCGCGCTTGCCGACTGGTTCGCGGTGACGGCGCTCTTCCGCCACCCGCTCGGCATCCCGATCCCGCACACCGCGATCGTGCCGCGCAACAAGGACCGCATCGGCGACACGCTCGGCCGCTTCGTCGAGGAGAACTTCCTCGCCCCGCCGCTCGTCGAGGAGCGCGTGCGCAACGTCGATTTCGCCGGCCAGACGGCACGCTGGCTCGCCGATCCTGCGCAGGCCGCCTGGCTGGCCGGCGGAGTCGCCTCGATCCTGCCGAAGATCCTGCATGCGCTCGAGGATAGCGACTTCCGCCGCTTCGCCGGCGAGCACCTGGTGGCCGGCGTGCGCAAGATCGAGTTCTCACGAATCGCCGGTGACGCGCTCGAGCTGCTGACGCGCGACAACCATCACCATGCGTTCGTCACGCACCTGATCGACCAGGCGAAGACGCTGCTGGAGGACTTCAAGCCGCAGATCCGGGAGCGCGTGCGCAAGGAAGTGTGGTGGGGCCTGCGCACTGTCGCGATCGACGAGGTGCTCTACCAGCGCATCATCGACGCGCTGGAGCGGTTCCTGGAGGAGCTGCGCGACACGCCGACGCACGAGCTGCGCCAGCGGGTCGACGAGGCGCTCGGCCGGTTGATCGAAAAACTGCGCAGCTCCCCGGAGCTGCGCGCGCAAGGCGAATCCCTCGTGCGCCAATTGCTCGAGAACCAGGAGCTGCAAGCCTACCTCGGCGTGGTCTGGCACGAAGTGCGCGACCGCATCCTCGCCGACGCCGCCCGTCCGGATTCCGCCATGCGCGTCGAGATCCAGGCGAGCATCGGCAACCTCGGGCGGGCGCTCGCCGCCGATCGGCCGATGCTGGACAAGCTGAATGCCTGGATCCGCCGCGAGATCGTCGCGCAGGTCACGGCGCACGGGCACCACGTCGCCAAGCTGATTTCCGATACGGTGCGCAGCTGGGATCCGCAGACGATCACGCAAAAGGCCGAAGCCGCGATCGGCAAGGACCTGCAGTTCATCCGCATCAACGGCACGCTGATCGGCGGGCTGGTCGGATTGCTGATCTACACGGTCTCGACTTACCTGCTCTAGACTTGCGCGATTCTTTTCGCGCTTGGGAGATGCACGATGAAGATCCTGGTCCTGAATGCCGGCTCCTCGAGCGTGAAATACGCGGTGATCGACCCCGATGCCGGCGCCCGTGAGCTTGAAGGCAAGATCGAGCGGCTGGACGAAAGCGGCGAGCACGAGCGGGCCATTGCCGAAATCCTGCAGAAATGCGCCGGCTTCGCGATCGAAGCCGTCGGACACCGCGTGGTGCACGGCGGCCCGCGCTTTCACCAGGCCATCCTGATCGACGACGAAGTGCAGGCGGCCATCGCAGCGTGCGTGCCGCTCGCGCCGCTCCACAACCCGCACAACCTGGCCGGCATCCGCGCTGCGCGGCGGCTGTTCGGCGCCCTGCCCCAGGTCGCGGTGTTCGATACGGCTTTCCATGCCCGCCTGCCGCGACGCGCGCGCACGTACGCGATCGACCAAACGCTCGCCGAGCGCGAGGGGATCCGTCGCTACGGCTTCCACGGCCCGTCGCACGAGTTCGTCGCCGGCCTCGCGGCGAAAGCGATTGGCCGCGACCTCGCCGAGCTGCGCATGGTGTCGCTGCACCTGGGAAACGGAGCGAGCGCCTGTGCGGTCGAACTCGGGCATTCGACCGAAACCAGCATGGGCATGACGCCGCTCGAAGGGCTGGTGATGGGCACGCGCGCCGGCGACCTCGACCCGGGCGTGGTGCTGGCGCTCGCACGCAAAGGGATGACCGCCGGTGACCTCGACGACCTTCTCAATCAGAAGAGCGGCCTCGCCGGGCTTTCCGGCGCCGGCAACGACCTGCGCGACATCGAGCGACGCGCTGCCGAAGGCGACGAGCGCGCGCGCCTGGCGATCCAGGTCTTCGCGCATCGCGCGCGCAAGTACATCGGCGCGTACGCCGCCGTGATGGGCGGGCTGGATGCAGTGGTTCTCACCGGAGGCATCGGCGAGAACTCGGCGCCGATGCGATTGCGGATCCTGCAGCGCTTTGATTATCTCGGGCTCGTGGTCGACGAGGAGCGCAACGCCGATGCGCGCGTCGATGCAAAGAGCCCTGTGGCCTGGATCAGCGCCGAGCACAGCCGGGTGAAGGCGCTCGCGGTGAAGACCGACGAGGAAATGGCGATCGCGCGCCAGGCCGCGTACGTCGTGCGGGAGCGGGATGCGAAGCGCCCGTCCGACGCGATTCCGATTGCGGTGAGCGCGCGCCACATTCACCTGTGCGCTGCATCGTTCGAGAAGCTGTTCGGCCCGGGCCGCCAGCCGACGAAGTGGCGCGACATCTCGCAGCCGAAGCAATACGCCTGCGAGGAAAAGGTGAACCTGGTCGGCCCGCGCGGCCGCATCGACAGCGTGCGCCTGCTCGGGCCGCTGCGCGGCAAGGACCAGGTGGAGATCTCACGCACCGACGAATTCAAGCTCGGCGTCGATGCGCCGGTGCGCGATTCAGGCAAGACCGAGGGCTCGGCGCCGATCGTGCTCGAAGGGCCGGCCGGAACGCTGCAGCTGCAGGAAGGCCTGATCTGCGCCAAGCGCCACATCCACATGGCACCCGCAGACGCCAAGCGCTTCGGCGTGCAGGATGGCGACGAAGTGGAAGTGAAGATCACCGGCGGGCCGCGCGACCTGACGTTCGGCGACGTGCTGATCCGCGTCAGCCCGATGTTCGTGCTCGAGATGCACATCGACACCGACGAAGCGAACGCCGCCGAGCTGGACCAGGGCGCAAGCGGCGGGCTCGTCTACACCGACATCACGGGTGCAACCGGCTCGCTCGTCAGCCGGCGGGCGCGGGCCGACCAACACGGTTCGTAGCCACTGCGGCGCTTTCGCCGCCTAGCTTGCGTCGGGCGGAGCGCCAAGGTGCTCGCGCAGGCGGTCGATGGCCTCGCGCTCGCCCTGGATGCGGAAGAACGTTCCCTCGTTCGCGGCGCGCTCTTCCAGCACCCGGCAGGTGGAGAAGATCTCGCCGCGCAGTTGCTGCGCCGACCAGGGAATGAAAAGCTCTTCTTCGACGAGGTCCTTGCGGAAGAAGGCAAGGATCGCCTCGCGCAGCTTCGCCACGTCGCCCCCGCGGCGCGCGCTCATGACGATCGCTTGCGGATGCGCTTCGCGCAGCGCCGCTTCGTGCTCGCGCTGCGCCTCTTCGGCACCGATGCGGTCGATCTTGTTCAGGACGAGCAGCCGCGGCACCGCCTGCGCGCCGATCTCGGCCAGCACTTCCTCGGTCACTGCGAGTTGCCGCTCGAAGCCGGGATCGCTCGCATCGACCACGTGAACGAGGAGCGAGGCTTCGAGCGCCTCGTCGAGCGTCGACTTGAACGATGCGACCAGGCCGTGCGGCAGGTTCTTGATGAAGCCCACCGTGTCGCTGACGAGCACCCGCGGCACGCTCTCGGGGTGGAGCGCGCGCACCGTCGTATCGAGCGTCGCGAACAGCTTGTCGGCGACCTGCACTTCGCTCTCCGTGAGTGCGCGCATCAGCGTCGACTTGCCCGCGTTCGTGTAGCCGACGAGCGCGACGCGCGCAAGGCCCGGGCGCTCCTGCCGCCGCGCGCGCTGCGTCTTGCGCTCGGCGCCCATCGCGGCCAGCTCCTGCTCGAGCTCCGCGATGCGGTCGCGGATCTTGCGTCGGTCGAGCTCGATGCGCGACTCGCCGGCGCCGCGGCCGCCCACGCCGCTGCGCTGCCGGCCTTGCGGCCCGGCGAGCTTTGCCGCCTCGCGCATGCGCGGCGCCATGTAGCCGAGGCGCGCGATCTCGACCTGCGCCTGCGCGACGCGCGAACGTGCATGGCGGTGGAAGATCTCCAGGATCACCATGGTGCGATCCATGACTTCGCAGCCGACTTCTTTCTCGAGGTTTCGCGCCTGCGAGGGGGAGATCTCATGGTCAACGAGCAGGATGTCGGCGCGGAACGTCTGCGGGTCTGCCTCCTCCGCGGGCTCCTCTGCCGGCGCAGTCTCGGTTTCGTTGCGCACGAAGCGACGCAATTCCTGGCGCTTGCCGACGCCGAAGTAGGCGGTCGAATCGAACTTGGCGCGCTTTTGCGTGACCGTGCCGACGACCTCGAACCCGAGCGTCTTGGCGAGCTGGCGCAACTCCGTGATCGATGCATCCAGCTCGGCATCGCTCACGCCGGGCAATTGCACCGCCGCGACGACCGCCCGCAGCGGTTTGTCTTTCACGTCTCGCATCAGTTCCTGTGTGTCCGAAGCATTTCCCATAGACCTCGCGGGGAGACGATCTTCATCCCCTCGAGCGCTCGCAACTTCAAAAGGGCCGCGTCGCCCGTAACGAATAACTCCGCTTCCGTCGCGAGCGCTTCGCCCAGGACGCGGGCATCGGCCGCGTCCGCGATTGCGTCGGACGGTCGAGACTCGGCGCTCAGCCGTGACGCTTCGCCGGAAACGAATTCGACGATTTCCCTGGCGTTCGACGCCGGAAGTTTCAGCTTGCGTCGAAGCGATCTGCTCAACTCGTCCAGGACGTGGCGTCCTGTTACCAGATCGTGCTCGAGGAGTATCAACTCGAACAGATCAGAACATAATCCTCGGGTGGCGAAAGCGCTGACCAGCACGTTCGTGTCGAGGAAAATCCTCACGAGATCGCCGCAAACACCTCCTCATCCGCCACCAGGCCCTGCGCCTCTGCCAGCGGCAAGGTCTTGCGACGCAGTTCGCGGAACCGGGCCACCGCCACCTGGCGTTCGAGGGCTTCCCGTGCGATATCGCTCTTGGTGCGGCCGGTGCTTTTCGCGATTCGCGCCAGGGCTTTCTCGAGCTTTGGATCGAGGCGGATGGTCAATGTGGTCATCGAATTCTCACTTCGTACGACATTGTCGCACACCTGCCGCTACCCTCGATAGTCCGCTAGGCGTGCCGCGTACAGGCACGCCGCGATCTCAGGGTCGTCGTCGTCGGTGACGAGCAGCAGGTCGATGCGATCGTCGCTCACGGTTGCGTGGACGCCTTCGACCTTGTGCGGGTGATCGAGCCGATGCAGGCGCCGCACCACGCCCTGCCTCGTCACGATCCCGATCGCCGCCGCCCGGCAGGGTCCGTCGTGATAGTTGTCGCCGGTGTCTTCAGCAACCGCAGTGAACACCAGGTCGCCGCCGGGAAGCGCAGCCGCGTCGGTGAAGCAAAGCGGGACGCCGTCGACCTCGCCTAGATCGACCGGATGCACCGCGAGCGGAGGAAGTGCGGCCAGCGTAAGCCCGCAGCCGAGTGCATGGAGCAGCGGGCTGAGCGGAAAGCGGATCAGCGCGTTTTGCCGCGCGTCGCGATTGCCGCGCTGAAGAAGGCACAACTCGCGCTCCAGGACCACCGCGCCTTCGATGTTGAGCTTGGCGAATCGATCTTCCAGCGGCACCAGCAGGCCGGAGAGGTCGCATGGCTGCGCGGCTGCCGCGGTTTTCCCGCGCGCATCGAGCGCGAGCAAGGCGCCGCCCCGACGATTCGGCCGCGAGCCGGACCCGAGTGCGAGCAGCGCGCCATGCGGATGCCCCGCGCACGGCGGCAGCAGCGTCAGCGCTTCGAGATCGGGCTTGCGTCGCTTCCGCGCCTTCGGCTTCTCGGGCAGTTCGCCGCGAAACAGGCGGATCAAGCGACCGGGCGTTTCTGCGCTGGCCGGAAATTCGCCGAGATGCAGCTCGTCATCCGCGATCACGTAAAGGAATCGCCCCGAGACCGCGAGCCCGCTCGCGGCACTCAGGTGCTGCGGCCGCCGCTCCGAGGATGGTCCGGCGAGGTCGAGTGCGCGGATCTTGCGCAGAGAGATTGCGGGCAGGCCCATGGCGCGAAGCTTCGACTCAGCAACCAGTCATCGCACAGCGACCCGGAAACGACTTCAGCCGCTCCAGCGCCTCGCGTTTCTTGTGCGTGGCCGCGTAATCGCGTGCCGTATGGCCTTCGCTGTCTGCGGCAGCAGCATCTGCGTTCAGCTCGAGCAGTTGCGTAATCAGCGCAGACTTGCCGGTGCCCGCCGCGACCATCAGCGCAGTTGGCTGGTGTCCCCAGGTCGCGCGCGCGTTCACGTCCGCTCCTGCCTTCACCAGCAGCGCCAGCGCTTCGGGCAGTTCGGCACCGACTGCCACATTGAGCATCGGAGATCCATCGTGCATCGCTTTCGGGTCCGCGCCTTTCTCGAGCAGCACCCGCGCAGATCGCATCGCCCCCGCCGTCAGCGCCAGCCCGAGGGCGACGTCGCCCGCGTCTTCGGACGATCGCCTCGCAACGAAATTCGGATCGGCGCCTGCCTCTAGCAGCATCCGCACGATTTCCGGCTGATCGGCGAAGGCCGCCACCATCAGCGGCGTGTGGCCGCGATAATCGAGCGCGGTGACGGAAGCTTCGGCGGCAAGCAGCGCGCGCACCGCGTCGACGTTGCCGCGCTTGATCGCCAGGAACAGCAGCCGGTTGCGCTCGGCGGCGGGAATTTGCGAGAGCATTTCGGCGAAGCGTCCCTGGCAGAAGTGCTCGAGCGCGCCGATCGCGGTTTTGGCGCTCGCACACGTCTTCTCGTCCCCCGGCGCCTGAAACAACCCGAACAGGTTCGCCGCGCCGCCAAAACGCTGTCCGAAATGCTCCTCGCCCTTGTCGGTGCGCACATCGAGCATCAGCGAAAGCTGGCGCGGATCGGCATCGCGGCGCAACTTGAGCTGGAAGGTCTGCGCGCCGAGGTCGAGCACGGCGCCTTCCTCCAGCGCGCGGCCGATCGCCATCGGCTCGGTGCGCGCCACCGTAGTGCCGCTCGCGCCGCCGCTTTCCTCTTCGGCCCAGTGCCACAGCGAGACGCGGATCTCCTCGATGCGCGGGCACGCACCTTCGCAATCCCACGCGCGCATCCGCAGCGAATTCGCCTTTACTTCCAGGCGGCCCGGTCTCCACGCAAAGGCTCCTTCGAGCTGCGCCGCAAGCGTGGAGGTGGTTGCCAGGCGCAATTCGCCCAGGCGCAAGGCACCTTCCGTTTGTGCCACCGAGGATTCGTCG
>DASUMM010000002.1:0-4975 GCA_036277655.1 Burkholderiales bacterium
GCCTCAAGATCCGCACGCCGCGGCGCGACGGCATCGACCTGGTGTGCGAGTGGACGGTGACGCCGCTGGTCAACGCCGAGGCCACGCTGATCGGCGTCATCGCCCAGGGCCGCGACATCACGCAGCAGCTGGAAGCCGAGCGGGTGAAGAAGGAATTCACCTCGACCCTGTCGCACGAGCTGCGCACGCCGCTCACCTCGATCATCGGCTCGCTGCAGCTCATCAATACCGGCATGTTCGGCCAGCTCGACCAGGAGGCGGCGGAGCTGGCGCTGGTCGCCGAGCGCAACGGGCAGCGGCTGCTCGACCTGATCAACGATGTGCTCGACCTGGAGCGCATCGACTCCGGGCGCCTCTCGCTGCACACCGAGGACATCGCCCTGCATGAGCTGCTGGAAGAGTCGCTCGTCCTCAACCGCGCCTACGCCGAGCGCTTCGGCGTGCGCCTGCGGCTCGCTTCCGCCCCGCCGAAAGTGATGGTGCGTGCCGACCGCAAGCGCCTGATGCAGGTGATGACGAACCTGATCTCGAACGCGGCAAAATTCTCGCCGGAAGGCGGCCAGGTCGAGCTGAGCGCTCGCTACGCCGATTCCGGCGTCCAGGTGACCGTGGAGGACCGCGGGCCGGGAATTCCGAAGGAATTCCGCAGCCGCATCTTCGGGCGCTTTGCGCAGGCCGATTCCGCGCTCACGCGCAGGAAAGGCGGCACGGGCCTCGGCCTCGCGATCTGCAAGCGGCTGGTCGAATTGATGGGCGGCGAGATTTGGTATGCCGACCGCGAGGGCGGCGGCACGTCGTTCTGCTTCCGCCTGCCGGCGCAGGACAGCGCGCGCGTGGCATCCGGCTGAGCGCGCGCGTGGCTCGAAAGCCGCTCGAGCGCGTCTTTTGCGTCGAGGACGACGACGACATCCGGCGCATCCTGCGCCTGGCGCTCGAGCGCATCGGCGGCATGACGGTCGAGCTCGTCGCCGAACCGGCCGATGCGATCACGCGGATGGTCGAGTTTGCACCCGACCTGGTGATGCTCGACTGGATGCTGCCTGGCATCGACGGCCCGACGCTGCTGAAGGAGATGCGCCGGACGCCGGCGCTGGCTTCGGTGCCGGTGGTCTTTGCGACCGCCAAGGCATCGCCGCGCGAGATGGCGGAGCTTTCGGCGCTCGGCGCGGCCGGCGTGATCTCGAAGCCGTTTGCGCCGAAGGAGCTGCCGGCGAAGCTGCGCGCGATCTGGGAGAGGCTCGGCTCCTAGAGCGCTTTCGGACTGCGAATGACGCCGACGCCGAGCCCCTCGATCGCCAGCGAATCGCGCCGCAGGTCGACTTCGATCGGCTCGAACTCCGGGTTCTCCGGCAGCAGCTGCACCAAGTTGCCGCGCCGCCGGTAGCGCTTCACGGTCACTTCGTCGGCGAGCCGGGCAACCACAATCTGCCCGGAGCGCGCCTCGTGCGTGCGGTGCACCGCCAGCAGGTCGCCGTCGAGGATGCCGGCGTCGCGCATCGACATGCCGCGCACGCGCAGCAGGTAGTCGGCACGCGGAGTGAAGAGGTTCGGATCGAGCTGGTAGCGTCCTTGCAGGTGCTCTTCGGCGAGGATCGGGCTGCCGGCCGCCACGCGGCCAACCACCGGCAGCTCCATCAGCCGGCCGAGGCGCGTGCCGGGGCGCGTATCGAGCACGCGGATGCCGCGCGACGCGCCGGACATGATCTCGATGACGCCTTTTTTCTCCAGCGCGCGAAGGTGCTGCTCGGCCGCATTCACCGAGCGAAAGCCCATCGAGCGAGCGATCTCGGCGCGCGTCGGCGGGAAGCCGGAGACCTCGGTCAGCTCGCGAATCAGCCGCAGAATCTCGGCCTGGCGTTCGGTCAGCGGTTGCATCGCACCTCCGGTGCTGTTCTTACATTCATGCATGAGATTATATCCAGTAGTGACGCGAGCGCCAAATCGGGCCTGCTGCGTGCGCCTTGCTACACTTCCCGGCATGACGCTACGAATGATGTGGGCGGTGCTGTCCGGGTGCCTCGCGGCAGGATGCAGCGGCGGTGCGAGCCTGTGGCCGTTCGGCGAGAAATCGTCCGAGCTTTCGCGGGTGCCGGCGAATGCGACCGAGTATCGCTGCAACAACGAGCGGCGTTTCTACGCGCGCTGGCTGGAGAACGGCGCCGCGGTATGGGTGATCTATCCGGAGCGCGAGTTCCGGCTCGACAAAGTCGCGGCCGAGGGGGGCAACCGGTATTCCAATGGCGCCGCGATGCTCGAGAACCAGGATGGCACGATCAGCCTGCGCGACGGCAATGTGGCGTTCACCGGATGCCAGAGCGCCGCCGAGGCAAAAGCGAAAGCCGAAAGCCGCTGACGAGTTTCACCGCCGCGCCGCGAACAACTCCAGGCGCGCATACGCCAGGCCGGCAACGGCGCCGGCGAGATGCGCCTCCCAAGAGGTGCATCCCTTCGGAAACACGATGCCGAAAAAGATGTTCACTCCGTAGAGGAAGGTGACGATCCCGGCGACTGCCAGCGCAAGCAGCGATCGGCGGAACAGCCCCTGCCCGACGAGAAAGCCGAAGTAGCCGAAGACGAGCCCGCTCGCCCCGATGTGCGAGCCGCTGCGCGCGAGGAGCCAAGTCGCCGCACCGCCGGCGAGCACGATGAAAGCGGTTGCGGCGAGAAATCGCCGGTTGCCCGAAACAAGCGCGGTCATGCCGCCGAGCATGGCCAGCACCACCAGGTTGTTCCAAAGATGCAGGTTGCTGATGTGAAGGAATGGCGCGGCCACGACTCCCGGCCACAGTCCGTCGAAACCGCGCGGGCGGATTCCGTAGCGATCCCAGGCGTGGCCGAGCACGAACGCGTTGAACGCATGGATCGCGATCATCGTCGCCATCAGCAGCGCGAGCATCTTGAACGCCTGGAGGCGAGAGGGCCAGCCCGCGCTGCGCTCGACGATCACCAGGCCGATTATGGCAGGCGGGTAGAATTCCGGCGATGCTGATCCGGTCGCTGCTCGACACCGATCTGTACAAGTTCACGATGATGCAGGTCGTGCTGCATCATTTTCCTGCGGCGCAGGTCGAGTACCAGTTCAAGTGTCGCACGCCGGGCGTCGACCTGGCGAGCCATCTGGATGCGATTCGCACAGAAGTGGCCGACCTGTGCCAGCTGCGATTCGAGGAGGCGGAGCTCGCGTATCTGCGCGGGTTCCGGTTCCTGAAGTCCGATTTCGTCGACTTCCTCGCGCTGTTCCAGTTCAACGAGAAGTACATCCGTATCGAGCGCAAGGCCGGCTCGGACAAGGAAATCGAGATCACGATCCGCGGGCCGTGGCTGCACACGATTCTGTACGAGATCCCGGTGCTCGCGATCGTCTCGGAAGTGTATTTCCGGCGCACGCAGCCGAGCGCCGATCTTTCCGAGGGCCGCCGCCGGCTGCGCTCGAAGATCGACCTGGTGCGCTCAGTTGAAGCGGAGATGGATTTCAAGATCTCGGACTTTGGCACGCGACGGCGCTTCTCGCTCGCGTGGCAGGACGAGATCATCGCGACGCTCAAGCGCGAGGTGCCGCAGTATCTCGCCGGCACCTCGAACGTGATGCTGGCGATGAAGCACGCCACCACGCCGCTCGGCACGATGGCGCACGAGTACATGCAAGCGTGCCAGGCGCTCGGCCCGCGGCTGCGGGACGCCCAGGTGTTCGCGTTCGACAAGTGGGCGCAGGAGTACCGCGGCGACCTGGGGATCGCGCTCTCCGACACCTACGGCTTCGATGCGTTCCTGCGCGACTTCGACATGTATTTCTGCAAGTTGTTCGACGGCGCCCGCCACGACTCGGGCGATCCGTTCGAATGGGGCGAGAAGCTGATCGCGCACTACCAGAAGAACCGTGTCGATCCGCGCACCAAGACGCTGATCTTCTCCGACCAGCTTTCGTTTCCGCTCGCAATCGAGATCTCGCGCCGCTTCCATGGCCGAGCCAAGACCTCGTTCGGCATCGGCACCAACCTGACGAACGACGTCGGCTACGAGCCGATCAACATCGTGATCAAGATGACCGAGTGCAACGGCCAGCCGGTGGCGAAGGTGTCGGATGCGCCCGGCAAGACGGTGAGCAAGGACGAGCGCTACCTGGCCTACGTGCGCCAGGTCTACGGCCTGGACCCGGGACCGCTTTGATTCGCGCGGGTTCGGCGGTTGCAGTGCTGGCAACCGTCTTCGCGCTCAACATGCTTGGCCGGGGCAGCGGCGAGACGTACGCGGTGTTCCTGCTGCCGCTCGAGCGCGAGTTCGGCTGGGCACGCTCGCAGCTGACGAGCGTCTACTCCGCGTACCTGCTGGTCGGCGGCCTGATCGCGCCGCTGGTGGGCATGGTGTTCGACCGCCTCGGGCCGCGCACCGTGTATACGGCGGGGCTGCTGTGCCTGTCGGCAGCGTTCTTCCTTGCCTCGACGCTGGGCAACCTGTGGCAGTTCTACGTCTTCGTCGGCGGCATGATCGGCGTCGGCGTGGCGCTCCTCGGCATGGTGCCGGCCTCCGCGCTGCTCGTGCGCTGGTACCGCTCGAAGATCGCGACGGCGATCGGAATCGCGTTCGCCGCAGGAGGCATGGGCGGGCTGATGTTCGTTCCGTCGGTGCAGATGCTGCTCGGCACGTTCCACTGGCGCACCGTGTACCAGATTCTTGGCGCGGTGATGCTCGTCGCGGCACCGCTTGCCGCACTCGCCGTGCCCTGGCGGGCGTTCGTTGCCGGAGATCCGCAGTTTCGCATCGAGCACCGCACGCACTCCGCGGCCGGAGGATGGACGGTGCGGGCCGCGATGCGCACGCGGATTTACTGGGCGCTCGTCCAGGTGTTCCTTTTCACTTCGATCGCGATGTTCACCGTGCTCGTGCAGGCGGTCGTGTACTTCATCGACATCGGATTCTCGCCGCTCGTTGCTGCCACCGCCTACGGACTCACCGGCATGTTCTCGGTGGTCTCCGT
>DASUMM010000003.1:0-8585 GCA_036277655.1 Burkholderiales bacterium
ACAGCCGCACGAGGACGGTGTGGCCGAAGCCCTTGCGGTAGTCGATCAGCGAGATCACCTTCGGCTCGATGCGCAGGAACGCCCAGCCGCGGTCGTGCTCCGGGTCGCTGAACTCGGCGAGATCGGGAAACTTGCGATTCAGCATGCGCGCGGCCTGCTGGCGCTCCGAAGCCGATTCGATCACGTGCGCGACCGCCGCCATCGAAAGTCCCTGCAGCACGCTCCAGTCCGCGTAGCCGGAATCGATCGTCAGCGAAACCTTCTCGCATTGGCGAACGTTGCGCAGCTTCTGCGCATCGGCGCCGATGGCGATGTAAAGGGTCAAGTGGGAGTTCACGTAGGCGCCCCGGGTCGCCTGCGGCCAGCCGTCTTCGCGCAGCGTCGCGAGCGTGAGGGTGCCGTGCTTTTGCACGATCTCGAGGATCTGCGCGTGGATTTCCGCGTCCATCAGCCTGCCTCATCCGCGCGAGCCGTGGGAGCGCCGCGCCGGTAGACCACGTAGTACACCAGCGCCACCATGACGCTGCCGCCGAAGATGTTGCCGGCGATGACCGGCAGGAGGTTCGTCCACAGCCAGCCGACCTGCACCGGCTCTCCGGCGGCCGCCTCGAGCATCGTGGCCAAGGGGAAAAAGTACATGTTGGCGATCGAATGCTCGAACCCTGCGGCGACGAACGCCGCGATCGGCATCAGCACCGCGAGGAACTTATCGACGACGCTGCGGCCGGCGAGCGTCATCCACACGGCCATGCAGACGAGCACGTTGCAGAGCGCACCGCGGAAGAACGCGGTCCAGAACGGAAGCTCCGACTTGGCATGCGCAATCGCGACGTACGTCTTGCCAATCAGCCCGCCGTTCATCTCCGCATGGCCGGAGAGAAAGACGAGCAGCGCGAGACCGGCCGCGCCGACGAAGTTGGCGGCGCATACGACGATCCAGTTCGCGAGCACGTCGCGCGTGCTGAGCAGTCCGTGCGCCCACGCCATCGCAAGCAGGTTGTTTCCGGTGAAGAGTTCCGCGCCGGCCACGACGACGAGCAGCAGCCCGAGCGAGAACACGGCGCCGCCGAGCACTCGCTGCGCCGCGAATCCGAGGGTCGGGTCGCTCGCGACGATGACATAGAAGAGCGAACCAAGGCCGATGAATGCGCCCGCCAGCACGCCGAGCATGACAAGCGAAAGGAGCGGCGTGACCGACTTGGCGACGCAAAGCTGCTCGAGGCGCTCGGCAATCTCGCGCGGCGAATAGACGTCGAATCCGGAACCTGGCGCCATCGACGCATTAGGCCATCCGGACACCCTGCACGTTTGACCTGCGTCAGAGGACGCTGCGCGGCACGAGCTACGATGCACTTGCGTGTTGCCTTCGCGCGCTCGAAAGCAACCGCAAAAGATGAGCGGCCCGTAGCCGGGCAAGAGCGCAAGCTGGCTAAGAAGCGGTTGCGCCGGATGGAGACGACGCTCAGGCCGGGCGGAAGATCGCTAAGCGACACCCCCCGACGGCTCCACCAGAGGGCCCGCCTTCCCGATCGGTCGGCGGGCCCTTCGTTTTTTCGGAATCGTCAGTGCGCGGTCCGAGTCGCCCGCCCTGCAGACCGAGCCGGGTGCAGCGGCCACTTGCGGTTATGCAGGTCGAGGCGCGGGTGGGGGCCGGCGACGTCCTCGCGTGCCTGGGCAAGCGAGCCGACCGTGCCGACATCCCGCCAGTAGGCTGCGTCCTCGTACGGCTTCACGCCCGGCACGTGGTTGCACGAAAAATCGTAGGCGAATACGCGCATGCCGGCGCGCACCGCGAGCGGCAGCACGTCGGCGCCGAGGTCGGTCCCGCGACGCTCGGCGTTCTCCTCCAGCAGTGCGGCGAGCGCCGTCGGAACGAACAGGTAGTTGCCCATCGAGGCGAACGCATGGGCATGGTCGCCGGGAAGGCACGCCGGATGCGCCGGCTTCTCCTCGAATTCCACGACGCGGCCATCGGCGGCCGCCTGGATGACGCCGAATCGAGGCGCGTCCTCGATCGTTACCGGCACCGCCGCGATCGTCACGTCGGCGAGCGAGCGGTGATGGAACGCAGCCATCGGCCGCAAGTTCATCCGATAGACATGATCGGCCGCGAACACCGCAACGACGAACGGATCGTGCCGCGCGATCAGGTCGAGATGGCGGTATAACGCGTCCGCAGTTCCCCCGTATCCGCTTTCGGCATCCTGTGGCGCGAGCATGCGCAGCAGGATGCCGCGGCGCAGGACCGCCGGTTGCCAGACGCGCGCGACGTGCTCGAGCAGCGAGTCGGGCTTGTAGTGGACCAGCACGTAGATCCAGTGCACGCCGGAGTTGACCAGGTTCGCCAGCACGAAGTCGACGATTTGGTAGCCCTCGTGCACTTCCAGCGCCGGCTTGGCGCGTTCGAGGGTCAGAGGACGCAGTCGGCGACCTTCGCCTCCCGCGAGCACGAACGCCAAGATGCGGTGATCTCGCACTGCCTCCCTCCGGCAAGGGTGCTGGCGACGATTAAGGCACAGCGCGCCCGGGCGGTCCAGAATTCCTTGATGTGGTCTTGATCTTCCTCAAGCCGCCGTCGACCGGCGCGAAACGGAATGGCGCTGCCAGCGCTTGCAGCACTTGTGCGTCACGGCGATAAAGGTCGGGACGAAAGCGCACCGTGCCGTCGCCGTCCGCTTCGGCGGTGAAGTAGAGCAGCAGCACCGACACGTTGCGGCGCACCGTGAGCGTTCGCGTCTGTCCGCTGCGGAGCACTGCGTCGAGCGCTTCCTGGCCCCAGTGCTCCGCGTCGTCGAGCAGCAGCATTGCAAGCTCGAGCGGACGCTCGAGGCGGATGCAGCCAGAGCTGAAGGCGCGGCCCGGCCTGGAAAAAAGCTCGCGCGACGGCGTGTCGTGCAGGTACACCGAGTACGGGTTCGGCAGCAGGAACTTCACCCGGCCGAGCGGATTGGCGGCGCCGGGCGCCTGCACGATCTGGTACGGAAGCCCGCCTGCTCTTGCACGCGCCCAATCGACGTGCGCGGGGTCGACCGCATGGCCGCGTGCGTCCACGACCTGCATGTCGTTCTTCGCCAGGTAGCGCGGATCGCGAGCGATCTTCGGCAGTACATCGTGGCGCAGGATCGTCGGCGGCACGGTCCACGTCGGGTTGAGCACGAGGTGATCGATGCGCGCGCGAAATACCGGCGTCCTGCGGTAGGGCCGGCCGACGATCGCGCGCGACGACCACGCGATGCGTCCGTCGCGGAAGAGCTGGGCCGAGAATCCGGCGATGTCGACGATCAGATAGTCGCCGGCCAAATCCTGCGCCACCCAGCGCAGCCGCTCAAGGTTCGCGCGCACCTGGTCGATGCGCGCCGCGATGCCGACGTTCAACGCGTCGAGCGTCGCGCGGCCCGCGGCGCCGTCCGGCTCGAGCCCGTGCCGCGCCTGGAAGGTGCGCACGGCCGCTTCCAGCTCGTCGTCGTAATGATCGTCCTCGGAAAGGGTAGGGAGGTCGCCGCTCGCCGCCAGCCGCTCGCGCAGCGCTCGCACGCGCTCGTGCTGCATGCCGGGCTTGAGCGCCGGGCCTGCGCTCAGTGGTTTCCAGCCGCCGGCGCGTTGAATTTCGCGCAGCGCGGCGAGCGCCCCGCGCAGGTGGCGGTAAGCGGGAACCTGCGGCGCGTAGCGCTCGATTGCCTCCTCGAGCGATGCGGCCGAGACGAGCTTTTCGAGCGCGTCCACCGGCTCGACGTCGCCGAGCGAGCGCGCATAGTTCCATCCGGGATAGAGCTCGCGCGGGTTCGCCTTGCCGAAGCGAAGGTGATAGGCGAGCCGCACGAGCGCGTCGGTCATCAGCAACTCGCGACTGGCGAGGCCGGCGGCGTCCGCCGGCGCCGCTCCGGCAAGCTTGCGCAGCGATGCCGCGTGATAGTCGTTGGGATCGAGGCCGTGAGCCGCGCTCGCGAGCACAGCCGCGAGCAGCGCATGGCTCGCGCCGGCGGTCCACGCGGGGCGGAATCCGCGACGCTCGTAGAACTCGGCAATCACCCGCCGTGCTGCGATTGCGGCGCCGTCGACCACCACTTCGTTTCCGGCGCGCAGTTGCCCGGTTCGCGCGCGCAGCGCCTCTCCGGCCGGATCGGCGGTCGCGAACACTGGCGCCAGAACGAGCGCGCAGGCGGTTATGATGCGCGCCGTCCACTTTTTCCCCGGCGGAGGAATCGAGAATTGAGCGCGGATAAATTTCCGGACGGCGCCCGGCGCCGCATGTTGAAAGTCCTCGCGCTCGCGCCGCTCGCCGGCGCGCTCGCGAAGCCCGGTGCCGTCCTCGCCAGCGAGGAGCGGGTGCTTGCGTTCCAGCACACGCACACCGGTGAATCGCTCGAAATCGTCTATTTCCAGGGCGGCGCATACCTCTCGGCCGCGCTCGCGCGGATCAACCGGCTGCTGCGCGACTTCCGAACCGGCGAAATGCACCCGATCGACCCGGCGCTGCTCGACACGCTGCATGCGCTGTGCAGCGCCTGCGGGAGGAGCGGCTTCGAGATCATCTCCGGCTACCGCTCGCCGAACACCAACGCGATGCTGCGCAGCCGCTCCGGCGGCGTGGCTTCGCACAGCCTGCACCTGGAAGGGCGGGCGATCGACGTCCGTCTGCCGGGCGTGGGCACGGATCGCCTGCGCGACGCAGCGATCGCGCTCGGGAGAGGCGGCGTCGGTTACTACCCCGGGTCGGACTTCGTCCACCTCGACACGGGACGGCCGCGAAGCTGGGGACCTCGCGGCGCCTAGCTGCTCGCTCGACCGGCGCATCAACCGAACGCCGGCCATTGCGGTCGGAACACGCGCAGCGTGCCGACTGCAACCAGCGCCACGCCGCCGATCGCGAGCGTCAACGCTTCACGATGAGTACGCTGCGGAGATGCGCGCGATGCGCGGCTTCACGAGGCGCGCGAAGTCCGCGACCGCCATCTGCACCAGCTCGGTGTGCGAGCCGGCGTTGAACGCGAGGTTCTTCTCCTTCATCAGCGCTTCATCGATGTAGACGTGCATGTCGAACAGGTTGCCGAAGGGCGGCATCGCTCCCAGCTCGCACTCCGGAAAGCGGCCGCGGAAGTCGTTCTCGCTCGCGAGCTCCGCCTTGCGTGCGCGCGCGACGGCGCCCAATAGTGTCCAATCGACTTTCTGCGGCGCCGGAACGACCGCCATCGCCAGCTCGCCATCGAGCTTGACGATCGCGGTCTTGGCGAATTGCTCGCCGTGCACATGCGCCGCCTGGGCGATTTCCTGCGAGGTGTAGGCGAGCGAGTGGCTGATCACCACGTACTTGACCTGCTGCTGGTCAAGGAACTCGCGCAGCTTTCTGAGGATCATGGCGCGTCGGTCTGCCGATCGAGGAAGAGAATGTTCACCCGGTGAGGACCTCGCTGTCTTGATGCGAGTCAATCATCGTCCGGATCGGGCGCGCGAGCATGCAGGGCGTGCATCCTGCCCCTCTTACGGTCGACGAGGCGCTTGCCAGCTTGCGCTCGAGCCGGGATGGCCTGAGCGGGAACGAAGCCGCGCGGCGCGCGGTCGAGTACGGACCGAACCGCCTGGAAGAGGCGCGGCGAGCGCCCGCGCTGCTCCGCTTGGCGCGCCAGTTCACGCACTTCTTCGCACTGATTCTCTGGGTTGCAGCGGGGCTTGCGTTCGTCGCCGAGGCACTGGAACCGGGACAGGGCATGGCCATGCTCGGCGTGGCGATCGTCGGCGTCATCGCGATCAACGGCGCTTTCGCGTTCTGGCAGGAAACGCGCGCCGAACGCACGGTGGCCGCGCTGCGGGCGCTGCTGCCGCGCCAGGTCACGGTGCAGCGCGACCGGCTGGCGCAGCGTCTGCCGATCGAGGAACTGGTCCCGGGCGACGTCATCGCCGTGCAGCAGGGCGACGACGTTCCGGCCGACTGCCGCGTGCTCGAAGCCCTCGGCCTGCGCGTCAACCTCGCGACCGTGACGGGCGAAGCGGTTCCGAGGCCGCGCGTGTCGGAAGCCGATCCGCAGCACGACCCGTTGCGCGCGCGAAATCTTCTGCTCGCCGGCACTTCGGTGGTCGCCGGCGAGGCGCGTGCAGTCGTCTACGCCACCGGCATGCGCACCGAGTTCGGTCGCATCGCGCATCTCGCGCAGGCAACGTCGCAGCCGCTTTCACCGCTCGAGCAGGAGATCGCGCGCATCTCGCGCCTGGTGGCGCTTTTCGCCTCCGCGCTCGGCGTGGCGTTCTTCGCGATCGGGCAGCTGCTCGGTCTGGGCTTCTGGGCAAACGTGCTGTTCGCGATCGGGATCCTGGTCGCCAACGTGCCGGAAGGGCTGCTGCCGACCGTTACGCTCGCGCTCGCGATGGCGACGCAGCGCATGGCGAAGCGCAACGTGCTGATCCGGCACCTGAGCGCCGCGGAGACCCTCGGATCGGTGAGTGTCATCGTCACCGACAAGACCGGCACGCTGACCGAGAATCGCATGCGCGCGCAGCACGCGTGGTTCGCCGAAGGGTGGCAGCGGCCTGGCGCGCTGGATCCCGAGGCGTTTCGCCATCAGCGCGATTTCTTCGAGGTTGCGCTTCATTGCCATAGCCTGCAGCGCGTCAACGAGAACGGCCGGCCGCGACTGCTCGGCGATCCGACCGAGGTCGCGCTGGTCGAAATGGCGCGCGCCGCGATGCCGGATCCCTCCGAGCGCTCGAAGAACGACGAGCTGCCGTTCGATGCCGATCGCCGCTGCATGTCGACGGTGCACGGCTCGCCGCAGGGCCGAAGGCTCTACTGCAAGGGTGCGCCGGAGACGGTGCTTCCGCTCTGCATTGCGGTACAGACCAGGCGCGGACCGGTGCCGCTCGACGCGCCATGGCGCGAAGCGCTCGAGCAGGCGATGAGCGAAATGAGCGAGCGCGGGCTGCGCCTGCTCGCGCTTGCGTCGCGCGATCTGCCGCCGGGCGCGAGGCGCGAGGAATGGGAAAGCGGCCTCACGCTCGCCGGGCTCGTGGGCCTGGAGGATCCGCCAAGGGCGGAGGTGCCGCTCGCCATCGCCCAATGCCGCGGCGCAGGCATCCGCGTGATCATGGTGACGGGCGATCACCCCCACACCGCAGCGGCGATCGCGCGTGCGATCGGCCTTGCGCCGTCGGGCGGTCCCGAAGTGCTGACGGGCGAGGCCGTCGCGCGCATGAGCGACGCGCAGCTGCAGCTTGCACTTGATGCGCCCGAGATCCTGTTTGCGCGCGCGAACGCCGAGCAGAAGCTGCGCATCGTCAGCGCGCTGCAGAGAAAAGGTCGGGTCGTCGCGATGACGGGCGACGGCGTGAACGACGCGCCCGCGCTGCGCACCGCCGACATCGGCATCGCGATGGGCGTGGTCGGCACCGACGTCGCGCGCGAAGCCGCCGACATGGTGCTGCTCGACGATAACTTCGCCTCGATCGTGTCGGCGATCGAAGAGGGACGCGCGGTGTACGACAACCTGCGCAAATTCCTCACCTACATCCTGACCTCCAACATCCCCGAGATCGTGCCCTACCTTGCGTTCGTGCTCGCGCGCATTCCGCTGCCGCTGACGATCGTGCAGATTCTCGCGGTCGATCTGGGCACCGACATGCTGCCCGCGCTCGCGCTTGGCGCCGAGCGCCCGGGCCCCGACGTGATGCAGCGGCCGCCGCGCGCGCGCAGCGAGCGGTTGCTGAGCGGCGCTGTGCTCGTTCGCGCCTACCTCTGGCTCGGCGTGCTGGAGGCGATCGCCGCGCTGGCGGCGTTCTTCTTCGTGCTCGAATCCGGCGGCTGGCGCTACGGCGAATCGCTCGGCGTGCGCGATCCGCTATATCTGGAGGCGACCACCGCATGCCTCGCGGCGATCGTGCTGACGCAGGTCGCGAACGTGCTGCTGTGCCGCGATCCACGGCGGCCGCTGTGGTCGTTTTCGTTCGGCTCGAATCCGCTGCTCGCCTGGGCCATCGGCGCCGAACTCGTCCTGCTCGCGGCCCTCGTCTATACGCCCTGGGGACAGGCGCTGTTTGGCACTGCCGCGCTGCCGGCCGAAGTGTGGTGGTTCGTGCTGCCTTTCGCGGCGGCGATGCTGGCGCTGGAAGAAGCGCGCAAATGGATTGCGCGCCGGGCGATCCGCAGCTGCGCGACGGGCTCAATGTCTGCCGGGGCGCAGTGACTCGCCGGGAGATCGCCGCAGCGCTTGGCTACCCGTTTGCAGAGCCGCGCAGCATGCTGGCGCAGGCTTGACGCCCGTCAAGGAGGCAGCGAGCCGCCATGCAATCATCACCGCGTAACGCAAAAGGCACCCACATGGCCCCGAGGGCTCTCAGAAGCGCACAACTCGACGTCCTGAAGCGCGCGATCGCGAGGCGCTACGAAGAGCTGCTGCAAGATACGCGCGAAGACGTCGAGCGCGCTCGCGAAGAAACGTTCGGCGCGCTCGCCGGCCCGGTGACCGACCAGGGCGACCGCGCCGCCGCCGAGCCCCACACCACCATCCGTGCCGGACGCGCCGACGCGGCGCGCACCTCGTGCGGCTCGCCGACGTTCGAGGAAATCGGCAGGGTTTGCGCGCGCTTGCCGGCCAGCG
>DASUMM010000004.1:0-2115 GCA_036277655.1 Burkholderiales bacterium
CGCGCGCGCGAGCACTTGAGATGATGGCCCCCATCGCACCGGAACTCGAGGAGGCGCTCGCCGTCGCGCCACACCGCGAGCCGATATGCGCGATCGCGATCGACTGCCGCCTCGATTGCAGTGCGCTCGTCCAGCCAAAGCAGTTCCTGGTGCCACATCTATGGTGCAGGATACCATAAGTGTGTCAGGCTAGAATAGCGGGACCATGCCTGCCGCCGAGCGCTTTTTCGACCTGTACCAGCACGGATTCGTCCGCGTGGCGGTGGCCACCCCCAGTGTGCGCATCGGTGACCCGATGGCGAACGCACAATCCACCGCAGCGCTGATGCGCGAGGCGGCGCAACGCAAAGCCATCGTCTGCGTTTTCCCGGAGCTGGGGCTTTCTGCATACACGTGCGAAGACCTGTTCCACCAGCAGGCGCTGCTCGAAGACGTGAATCGCGCGTTCGCTCTGCTGCTGCGGATCACGCGCAATGTGCCGATCGCAGCGTTCGTCGGCCTGCCGGTGCTAGTGGAGGGCCAGCTATACAACGCGGCGGCGCTCATCTGCCGGGGCCGGCTGCTCGGCGTCGCCCCGAAAACGTATCTGCCGAACTACCGCGAGTTCTACGAGTTGCGTCAGTTCACCCCGGGCGATGTGGCGCTGCGCGACGAGATCGTGCTTGGCGGGCAGCGGGCGCCCTTCGGCACGAACCTGATCTTCCGGCACGCCGAGCAGCCGAAGCTCGCGCTGTTCGCCGAGATCTGCGAGGACCTGTGGGTGCCGGCTCCGCCTTCGTCGTTCGCCGCGCTCGCGGGAGCAACCCTGATCGCCAACCTCTCGGCATCGAACGCCGTCATCGGCAAGCACGGATTCCGCCGCGAGCTGGCGTCGAACCAGTCGGCGCGCTGCATGGCGGCCTACCTCTACAGCGCCGCAGGCATGGGCGAATCGACGACCGACTTGGCGTGGGACGGCGCCGGCATGGCATACGAGAACGGCACGCTGCTCGCCGAGTCGCGCCGCTTCGCCAACGAGCCGCAACTGACGTTCGCCGACATCGATCTCGACCGGCTCGCCGCCGACCGCATGCGCCAGGGCACATTCGCGCAGTCGCTGCGCCGGCATGCTGGCGAAGCGTCGCGCTTTCGCGACGTTCCTTTTTCGCTTCCACTGCCGCGCGGCGTAACCGCGCTCGAGCGGCGCATCGGCCGCTTTCCGTACGTGCCCTCGGACCCGGCCACGTTGGACGCCCGCTGCGAAGAGGTCTACCGCATCCAGGTGCAGGGGCTCGCGACGCGGATGCGCACGAGCGGCATCCGCAAGCTCGTGATCGGCGTCTCCGGCGGCCTCGATTCGACGCAGGCGCTGCTCATTTGCGCCCGCACGATGGACGAGCTCGGGCTGCCTCGGCGCAACATCCTCGCCTACACGATGCCGGGGTTCGCCACCAGCACGCGAACGCGCTCGACCGCCTGGCAACTGATGCGAACGCTGGGCACGAGCGCCGAGGAAATCGACATCCGCCCCTCGTGCCTGCAGATGCTCAAGGACCTCGGGCATCCGTACGCGAAGGGGCGCAAGCGCTACGACGTGACGTTCGAAAACGTCCAGGCCGGCGAGCGCACCAGCCATCTCTTTCGCCTGGCAAACATGCATAACGCGCTGGTGGTCGGCACCGGCGATCTGTCCGAGCTGGCGCTCGGCTGGTGCACGTATGGCGTCGGGGACCACATGTCGCACTACGGAGTGAACGCGAGCGTGCCGAAGACGCTGATCCGCTACCTGATCGGCTGGGTGGCGAGGTCGGGGGAGTTCGACGCCGCCGCCGTGAAGGCGCTCGAGCGCGTGCTCGCCACCGAGATCAGCCCGGAGCTGATCCCGGGCAAAAGCAAAGGCCAGCCGCACCAGCTCTCCGAAGACATCATCGGGCCCTATGCGCTGCAGGATTTCCACCTGTACTACACGCTGCGCTTCGGCTATACGCCGGCGAAGATCGCGTTCCTCGCGTGGAGCGCCTGGCGCGGCAAGGACGGCTACTCGCTCGCCGAGATCCGCAAGTGGCTGCGCGTGTTCCTGGAGCGCTTCTTCGCCACCAGCCAGTTCAAGCGCAGCGCGCTGCCGAACGGGCCGAA
>DASUMM010000005.1:0-5380 GCA_036277655.1 Burkholderiales bacterium
CGCGCAAGCCCGAGGGCATGACGCTGGCCGTGCACCTGTGCCGCGGCAACTTCAAGAGCACCTGGGCCGCGCAAGGCGGCTACGAACCGGTCGCAGAAGCGCTGCTCGCGGAAATGAAAGTCGATGCCTACTTCCTCGAGTACGACGATGCACGCAGCGGCGACTTTCGACCGCTGCGCTTCCTGCCGAAAGGAAAGACGGTCGTGCTGGGGCTCGTCACGACGAAATTCGGTCACCTGGAGAAGAAGGACGACATCAAGCGGCGCATCGACGAAGCCGCGAAATACGCTCCGCTCGAACAACTGGCGCTGTCGCCGCAATGCGGCTTCTCCAGCACCGTGCACGGCAACGCGATTCCGTTCGACGCGCAGTGGCAGAAGATCCGCCTCGTCGTCGACACGGCAAAGGACGTCTGGGGCTAGATTTCGCAACGCAACGGAGGACAAAATGGCGATCAAGCTTTACTCGTGGCCGAAAAGCTCGGGCACGCGCGTGGCCTGGGCCCTCGAGGAACTCGGTCTTTCGTACGACTACCGGCAGCTCGACCCTGCGAAGCAGGAACATCGCGCTCCCGAATATCTCGCGGTGAATCCGCACGGCAAGGTGCCTGCACTGGTGGACGGGGAACTCAAGTTCTTCGAGTCTGCGGCGATCCTGCTTTACTTGGGCAACCGGTACGGCGCCGCGAAGAACCTCTGGCCTGCGCCGCACAGCGCAGCGCACGCGGAGGCCGTTTCCTGGACCGTCTGGGCGAGCGCGGAACTCGGGAACTACATGATGCAGTACCTCTACCACGGCATGGACACGCCGGTGTCCTATAAACCTGCGGACCGCAGCAAGGCACATGCGGAGTACAACCGATCGCAGCTCGACAGGCTGCTGAACGCGCTCGAGGCGCACCTCGAAGGGCGTGACTGGCTGCTTGGCACCTTTTCGCTCGTGGACGTCGCGGTGGCGAGCTGGCTGCTCTTAGGCAGGATGCTCGGGCTCGGGCTCGACCCGTATCCGCGGGTCGCCGCGTGGTGCAAGCGCTGCGCGGACCGTCCGGCGTTCCAGCGCGCGCGCTAGCCCAACTCCGCTCCCGCAGGGCAGAAGACCAGCGTCTCGTCGCCAGGCGCCTGATCGGCGCCGCGCACCATCCGCGTGAATGGCCGTTGAAACGCGAAGCCGGCTCGCTCCAGCCGCTGGATGAGCGCGGACTCCCGCTCCACGACATCCAGGTAGATCGGCGGGGGTACTTGGCCGAGCGCGGTCGTTAGCAAAACACACGCTGCTTCGGAATCTTTCGCTACGAGCGGCCCTATTTGATTCGCTTCGCGGCCATCGCGTCCGAGCAGAAACCCGCGAAATTCTCCGACACGCTCGCATACCAGTGCCGCTGGCGAAAGCCGTTTCGCCAAGTCGCGGAGCAGCTGCGTCCGATCAGCGCCGAACGCGGATCTATCCAACCTCGCAATGCGGTCCCAGTCGTCCGGCTCGATCGGTCGCACTCGATATTCCGAGCCGCTGCTTCGCAATTCGCCGACCGGCTTCGTGAGCGCGAGCCTGCGGAACCCCCAGCAATCGACGAATCCTTCCTGCCGATAGACCTCACGACCCGCCGGCGTTGCGTCGAGAATCGCCGCGCGACCTTCCCGGCCGAGGTCCGCGAGCGCGCGGCGAAGCAACCTCGTTGCGTATCCCTTGCGCCGATGATCTGGCAGCACGAGCACCATGCTGACCCAGGCGAAGCGCTCGCCATAAGGCAGCGTGATCGTGCTCGCGGCAAGCGTTCCGTCCGCAAGCGTGAGGCCGTACCCGCGGCCGAAGCCGAGCATCCACTGCCAATCCGCGGCGTTCTGATTCCAATGAGCCTGCTCGGAGAGCGCAAGGCAACCCGGCAGATGCTGCAGCCCGAGCGGGTGCTCGTTACCAGCGTCAGTACTTGCCATCCCTCGCTTCGAAGTGCGTCGGCTTGCCCAGGCTTGGCATGCCGCGCGCGACCCAGTCGGCAACCCAGTCGATCATCCTCGCAAGCGGCACGCGCGGCGCGCCGAACAATTGCTGCGCGGCGCGCGTGTCGACAAGCCAGGCGGTCGGCGATTCCTGCCCGCTGAATTTCGGCGTGCGACCGAACCGCTTGCCGAACTCCTCTGCCAGCCATCGCGTGCGCACCGTCTCCGGCCCGCTCACATTGATCGGCGACGCGGGCGCCGTGCAGTGCGCAAGGAGCCGCAGCGCCTGCTCGTTCGCATCGCCCTGCCAGATCACATTGACATGGCCCATCGCGACGTCAACGGTTTCGCCGGCGAACACTTTCGACGCGACGTCATACAGCACGCCGTAGCGCATGTCGATCGCGTACTCCAGGCGCACCAGCCGCGCAGGCGTGCCCCAGCGCTGCGAGCCATAGGCGAACGCTTGCTCGCGGCCGACGCAGGAGTTCGCATAATCGCCCGGCGGCGGCGTGGTCGGCGTCGTTTCGGTTGCGCCGCCCGAGTCGACGCCGACGTAGGGGTAGACGCAGGCGGTGGAAAAAACCACGATGCGCGAATCGCGGAACGTTTCGGCCGCCATGAACGGGACGCCGACGTTCATCGCCCAGGTGAACGCAGCGTTGCCGGCGGCGCCGAACTTGTGGCCTGCCATGAACACCACGTTCTGCGCGCGCGGCAGGCGCTCGAGCGCCGCGCGATCGAGCAGGTCGCAGGCAATGCACTCGATTCCCCACGCTTCGAGCTTCTCGCGCAAGCCGCGCTCGGAAAAGCGCGCAACGCCCATCACGCGTCGGGCGGGCGCCGCGCGCTTCGCCATGCGTGCGAGCGTCGGGCCCATCTTGCCGCCGACGCCGAGGATGACAATGTCTCCGGGCGCGCGATCGAGGTCGGCAACGAGCGCGGGCGAAGGCGCGCTCATGAATTCTTCCAGCGCTTCGACACTCTCGAAGCGCTCCGGCAGCGAAGGGTTCAGCATCCGGTGATTCTATAATCGGCGCACATGAAGACTCCCCGCATCTCCACGACCGTGGTCGGCTCGTATCCTTTGCCGGATTGGCTTACCGCCGCACCCTCCGAGCAGGCCCTCATCGACGCGACGCGCGTCGTGCTGCACACGCAGGAGCAGGCGGGCATCGACCTCGTCTGCGACGGCGAGCTGTACCGCTTCGACCCGGACCACCCGGAAACGAACGGGATGATCGAGTACTTCACGCGGCCGATGCAGGGCATCCGCAGCGACATCGGATTCTCCGACTGGATCGATTACTCGAAAGACTCGGCCATGCGCTTTCGCACCCGTCCGCCGGGCGTGGTGGTCGGAAAGGTGAGCGCCGGTACGCTCAACCTGCCGGTGGCCTGTGCGCGCGCCAAGCGCCTCGCGATCCGGCCGCTCAAGTTCACGCTGACCGGCCCGCACATGCTCGCCAAGACGCTGCACGACAAGCATTACCGCAGCCCACAGAAGCTGGCGAACGCCATCGCCGCCGTGCTCGCCGAGCAGGTAAAGCGCCTGGACGCCGACGTGGTCCAGCTCGACGAGGCAAACCTCCCCGGCCACCCGGACGAGTGGAAATGGGCGGCCGCAGCGATCAACAAAGTGCTGAAGGCGGTGCCCAAGAAGGCGAAAGCCGCAGTGCACCTCTGCTTCGGCAACTACGGCGGGCAGACGGTGCAAAAGGGCACCTGGGCGAAGCTGATGGACTACCTGAACGCGCTCAAGGTCGACCACATCGTGATGGAAACCGCTCACCGCCCGCCGGAAGAGCTCGAAGTATTCAAGGATCTGCGCAAAGACATCGGATTCGGCCTGGGCGTGATCGACATCAAGCGCACCGAGGTCGAATCGGCCGACGCGATCGCCCGCTTGATCGAGCGCGCCGAGAAGACGATCGGCCGCGGCCGCGTGAAGTACGTGCATCCCGACTGCGGCTTCTGGATGCTCAAGCGCTCGATCGCCGACGCGAAGATCCGCGCGCTCGTCCAGGGGCGCGACCTGTACGAAGGCCGCCGCACCTAGCCTGCTGCAAATCCCATGCAAAAACGCTCCAACCCCCGCATCGAATTCACGCTCTCGAGCGAGCGTCCGCGCTACCGCCCGCCCTCGGGCAAGCCGCTCATCGTGCACTTCGTCGTCAACATCGAGTACTGGCCGTTCGACCAGCCGGTGCCGAGAACCATCGTCGTGCCGCCGCACGGTCGCTCGCACATTCCCGACCTGCCGAACTTCTGCTGGTCGGAATACGGCAACCGCTGCGGCATGCCCCGGCTGCTGCAGCTCTTCAACGAACGCAACCTGCCGGTGAGCGCCAGCATCAACGCGAGCGTGCTGGAGGTCTATCCGAGCCTTGCCGAGCAGGTGCTCAAGTCGGGCTGGGAACTCCTCGGCCACGGCATCCACCAGCGCTCGCTCGGAGAAGAGGCGAACGAGCGCGACCTGATCCACGGCGCGCTCGAGCGCCTGCAGGCCTTCAGCGGCGTGCGGCCGCGCGGCTGGATGAGCCCGGGATGGTCCGAGACATTCGACACGCCCGACCTGCTGCGCGAAGCGGGCATCGAATATGTCTGCCAATGGGTCGTGGACGACCTGCCGTCGTGGCTCGAGACGAAGCACGGGCGGTTGGTGGCGATTCCGTACGGCCTGGACATCAACGACAGCGTGATCTACGCGATCGAAAAGCACTCTTCGCCCGAAATGAAGCTGCGGATCGAGCAGGCGGTGAAGACGTTCGAGCGCGAAATCCGCGAGCAGGGTCGGCCCCGCGTGCTGACGATCTCGCTCCACCCGCACCTGAGCGGCGTGCCCCACCGCATCAACTACCTGATGGAAGCGGTCGACGCACTGCTGTCGCGTAGCGACACGATTTTCCTCAACGGAAGCCGGATCCTCGAGTGGTTCCGCGCCGAAAGCGACCACTAGAATAGGCCCATGGCTGAAATCCGCGACCCGATTGCGTTCGAGCTGTTCAAGAACGCCGTGTTCTCCATCGCCGACGAGATGGCGCTCACCGTGATGCGCACCACCTATTCCGGGGTGCTGAAGGACAACATGGATTACTCGACCGGGCTTGCCGACGCCGAAGGGCGCCTGGTTGCGCAAGGCCTGACGCTTCCCGGTCACTTGGGCTCGGTGCCGACGGCGCTCGAATCGATCCTGCGCCACTTCCGCGACGACATGCGCCCGGGTGACGTCTTCATCATGAACGACCCGTTCGACGGCGGCATGCACCTCCCGGACATCTTCGTCTTCCAGCCGCTCTACCACGAAGGAAAGCGCGTCGCGTTTGCCTGCACGGTGTGCCACCACACCGATGTTGGCGGGCGCGTCGCCGGCTCCAACGCTTCCGACTCGACCGAGATCTACGCCGAAGGTTTGCGCATTGCCCCGCTCAAGATGTATGACGCCG
>DASUMM010000006.1:0-3768 GCA_036277655.1 Burkholderiales bacterium
GCTCACTGTATCACTCTCACCGAACGCAGAGGAGCTCAACGGCCCGAGACGCGGGTGAGAAAGCTCTCCAGCGCGTGAATCGGCGCCGCATCTTCGAAAAGCACGCTTCGGTTTGTCTCGATGCGCTGCCGAATCGACTCGCGCTCGTCGCGGTCTCTGCAAAGCCGCGCGGCGATCTCGGCGTATTCCTCGTCCGAGCGTGCTACCAGCTCATCGAGCCCGATGCGCTGCAGGATCCCGCTCGCCAATCGACCGCGCAGGAATCGGCCTTCCCGCGTCACGATCGGCAAGCCGGACTCGATCGCCTGCATCGCCGTGTTGAAGCCCGAAAAACCGATCGTGTCGAGCATGAGCGTGGCCTGCGCGAGCAATCCGCGAAACGCCGCCTGCGTCTGCCAGGGGACGAAAAGCACGTGATCTGCGGGATTCAGCCGCGCACGGCGGAAGGCTGCTTCCAGCCGGCTGCGCAGCCGCCTCGACATTTCGCTCGACGGAAAACCGAAAAAAACGAACCGACAGCGACCGACGCGGCGTGCGATATCGGGGAACAAGGGGTCGTGCGCCGGCGCATACTTGTACGGAACGCCGGGACAGAGAAGGATTGGGACGCCTGGTTCGATGCCGACCGCGGCAGGATCGAGCTTTGCCGGCTGCGCGGGCGCGGAGTGATAGAAGCATCCGAGATTCGGCAGCCGCACGAGCCGCTCTCGGTAATGGTCCTGTGCATCCGCGGGCTCCATCCCGTCCGCCGACAGGTAATAGTCGATTGTCGGCAGCCCGGTCGTCTCCGGATGGCCCCAAGTCGTGACCTGCACCGGCGCGAGCCGCAGGCTCGCGAGTCGCACGGTGAGTGGAACCATGCCGATCTCGGGATAGATCAGAACGTCCGGCTCGCGCGCCAGAATGGCCTGGACCCATCCGCGCAAGCCTCCCGCGTTTTCGACGAAGCTTGCTGCGCGCGCCTTTGCGAATCGGGTCTCCGCATCCTCGTCGGAGCCCAGGTGGAACGCATCGATCGCAAAGCGCCCGGAATCGAGCTGTGCGAACCAGCCGCGCACGATTGCGTTCCAGACGGAATGGTCACGGAACTGGTGCGAGACGACCCCGACACGAATGACGCCATCCGTCCTTCTGCTCTCGGGAGCCCCGAGCCCCTCTCGAGCGAGCCACTCCTTCATTAACCGGGCGCAAAGGCTCCCGTAGCGCTCGAGCAACGGGCGGTTGTTCTCCTCCTGGTAGGCAAGATAGAACGGCGGCAGCACTCCGACGGCCTTGAAACCATTGATCGAACGCGCCGGATCGAACCAGTGTTCGAGTTCCCTCAGTTCCCTCTCGAAGGCCATCCGCGAGCGTTCCGGGCTTGCATCGACGTCGGGAACGGCAGGAAGCTGCGCCATCGCAAGCATCCATCGGGCCTCCGCGTACTCCGGAGCGAGCGACAGCGCTCGACGCAGGCTCTCTGCCGCCTCCTCCATCCGGCCTGCCACCGCCAGCGCGCCGCCGAGGTTGTAATGCACGTTCGGCAGGCCGGGATCGAGGGCGAGCGCGGCCTCGTAAGCGGCGATCGCCTCGTCCAGCCGCCCTTGTTCCTTGAGCGCATTGCCGAGATTGCAGCGTGCGGCCGCGAAATCCGGCCGCAGTGCCAGCGCCTCGCGGCAACGCGCCGCCGCTTCGTCGATCCGGCCGACCGCGGCGAGGGCGTTGCCGAGGTTCGAAAGCGCCTCCGCCGAGGCCGGCTTCAATGCGAGCGCGTCCTGGTAGGCGGGAATCGCCTGCTCGAAGCGACCGGCCTCGGCGAGAGTATTGGCAAGATTGAACTGCGCGTCCCAGTAGCGGGCGTCGAGGCCGACCGCCTGGCGGTATCGGCCGAGGGCGTCGTCGAACCTTCCCTGCCTGCGCAGCACGTTGCCGAGGTTGTTCTGCGCCGGAGGGTTGGCCGGGTTGCGCGCGAGCGCCCGGGTAATCCACTCCTCGGCCTCCTCGAGCTCGCCGCGCTGATACTCGACCACGCCGAGGAAATGCAGCGCATCGACCTGCTGCGGATCGACGCCAAGCGCCCGGCGGTATGCGGCCTCGGCCTCGTCAAGGCGCCCGGCCTGATGGTGCAACAGCCCCTCGCGCACGAGCGCGCCGGCATCCAGCGTCGTCACGACGCGCTCCCCGTCATCTCTTGCGTCATCAGCAGCCACTCTTCACGGGACGCAACCTCGATCCAGCAAAGCTCGGTCGCCTGCAACTCGCCGCGCCCTCGCAGCCGTTCTCGATGCTTTTGCTCGAAGCGGCGCGCGTAGCGCTGCCAGTCCTCGCTGTACGTTCCGATCGACTCATGGATCAGGCAGATGTCGTTGCACACGGCGGTGCGGAAGCCGGCGGCATGGGCGGAGAGGGAGAAATCGAGATCGTACAAATGCCACCCGTCGAACGTCGCTTCGTCGAAACGGACGCGCTCGACAACTTCCCGGCGCGCAGCAAGGAAGACGCCGTCGAGGGCCTCGACGCCCGCGGCCGTGGGGCCTGCAACCTGGTACACGGTGACGATCAGGCTGCCTGGCTTCGACACCTCCGATCCGACCTGCCCGTGCAGGTGCGGCCAGCCGCCGTTGATCCAGTTTCCGCTGACGAGTCGGCTCGTGCCGGCGATGCCGACCAGGTCGTGGTTTTCGAGGTGCCGCAGCAGCCGCGCGGCGAAATCCGGCGAGGCGATCTCGATGTCGTCGTGCGAGAAGACCAGCACATCGCCGGTCGCACGCTGGATCCCGCGGTTGTACCCCTCGCATAGAGAGCGCGCATCGTGGATTCCGAGGATCTCGTGCGGCACGTCCTTCAGCAGCGACCGATAGTTCGCGCAAACCTTCTCGAAGCGCGCGGGCGTGATGCTGCAGATGACCACTGAAACACGGCGCCCATCGGAAGGCAGCGCTAGCGTCTGCGCCCGCCTTCCGCGGGCGAGATCGATCCGTGCGCGCGCGCAGGCGGCGCGCATCCGCGCATGCAGCGCCATCGGGTATGGCGGAGAGCGCCCGGCGCATGCGGTGAAGGCGGCTTCGGCCGCCTCGTGCTCGCCACGCTCGAAGCGCGCGCTGCCGAGCAGAAAATGCAGTGCCGGGAGCGATGGATCGTGCATCAGTGCCGATTCCGCGCAGTTTGCCGCTTCCGCGTACTGCCCGGCGCGAAAGGCGGCTGCGCCCTGCTCGTAGAACGCGTCGACGCGCCGCGGATCGCGGTCTTGCGGTTTCGGCGGAAAAAACCTGCCGAGGAGATTGCGGATCATCTCGAAGCGCCCGAATCGTCCCGGCACGGCGGTGGCGGCTCTGCAGCCGGCTGCTCCCATGCGGCGAGCGTGCCGAGGTTCACGTAGCGGAGCTTGAAGTAAGGCACCAGCACGACGTAGCCGGACTGCGTCTCCATTCGCGCCTCCAGCCCGACGTAATCGCGCGACCATTCCTTGCCGAGCCGATCGGTCACCGAGCTCTGATCGCGGAAAAGACGCCGGCAGGAACGCTCGATGCGATCGAAGATCTCGGACATCCGGCGCTCCTCGGCCACTTCGGCCGAATCGCGTGCCGCTTTTTGCAGGCCGCACGATCCCATCGACAGCACGCGGTCGCGGCCGGCGCTTTCCATCGACAGGAAATTGGCCGCGTGCGACAGCCAATCGTCCGAGCGGGGGCGCCAGCCGATCACGAAGCAATCTTGCGGATCGATCCGGTACCCGAAGCGCAGCAGCGTTCCATCGTAGAGCTCGATCACGTCCTCCCGGACCGCCCC
>DASUMM010000007.1:0-3185 GCA_036277655.1 Burkholderiales bacterium
TAGCGCATTTCCTGCGATTCGGCAGGCGGCCGATGGAATTCCAGGCCGGTGATCTGCGCATCGGCAAGCGGCAGCGCGAAGCGATCGCGGAATTCCAGCAGCGCGCTGTCGTCCAGCTTCTTCTGCTGGTGCGTGCCCATGCGCCCCTGGCCCCAATGCCCCATGCCGTAGCCCTTCTTCGTCTGGGCGAGAATCACCGTCGGCTGGCCGCGGTGCTCCATTGCCGCCTGGTATCCGGCGTAGATCTTCACCGGGTCGTGGCCGCCGCGGCGCAGCCGGTCGATGTCGTCGTCCGAAAGGTGGGCGACGATCTCCTTCAGCTCGGGGTACTTGTTGAAGAAGTTCTCGCGGTTGAAGCGGCCATCCGTCGCGGCGTATTTCTGGAACTCGCCATCGACCGTCTCGTGCAGGCGCTTCAGGATCACGCCGTCGTGGTCGCGCGCGAAGAGCGCATCCCAGTCCGAGCCCCACAGCACCTTGATCACGTTCCAGCCGGCGCCGGCAAACAGCCCCTCCAGCTCCTGGATGATCGAGCCATTGCCGCGCACCGGCCCGTCGAGCCGCTGCAGGTTGCAATTGACGACGAAGATCAGGTTGTCCAGGCCTTCGCGCGCAGCGAGCGAAAGCCCGGCGAGCGATTCGGGCTCGTCCATTTCGCCATCGCCGACGAATGCCCAGACTTTTCGCCCTGCGGTCTTCAGGATGCCGCGATTGTCGAGATAGCGCATGAAGCGCGCCTGGTACACGGCGGTGATCGGCCCCAGGCCCATCGAGCCGGTCGGGAATTGCCAGAACTGCGGCATCAGGTACGGATGGCAATAACTGCTCAAGCCGTTGCCGCCGGTCTCGCGGCGGTAATGCGCAAGGTGCTCCTCGGTCAGCCTTCCTTCGAGGAACGCTCGGGCGTAGACACCGGGCGCCGAATGCGGCTGGAAGTAGACCAGATCGCCAGCTTCGCCGGCGCGAAAGAAATGGTTGTAGCCAACCTCGAACAAATCGGCGGCAGATGCGTAGCTTGCGATATGCCCGCCAAGCTCCGGATGCGCGCGGTTCGCGCGCACCACCATCGCGAGCGCGTTCCAGCGCACCAGCGCCATCAGGCGGTGCTCGATCTCGAGATTGCCCGGGTATTGCGGCTGCTCGGCGAGCGAGATGGTGTTGCAGTAGGGAGTGTTGAATACCGGCGGCAGCTTGACGCGCCGCGCGCGCGCCGCATCCAGCAGCTTGCGCAGCAGAAACGTTGCGCGCTCGGGCCCCTCCTCGCGCACCAGCGCTTCGAACGCATCGAGCCACTCGCGCGTTTCGACCGGATCGCGATCGGCCGGAATGACGCGCCACAGCGCGGACGCGCTATCGGAAAGGTCCGTCATGGGTTGCGGGCTCCTGCAGGGCTGTAGGACGACTGCCGGCCATTACTATACCTGCCCGCTCTCTCCGCCGATGCACACCGACCGACGCATTGCGCTCTGGCTTGCCGCCTGCCTGGCGCTCGGCACGGCGCACGCGCAACCGCCGGTCCACGTGCTCGAGCGGCAGGAGGTTGCGTTCGACCTTTCCGGTACGCGAAAACTGCAACTGAGCGTGGTGCAGCTGGAAGGGAGCGGCTGGACCAAGGAGCGAGCCATCGGCGCCGTACGCGAGGCGGCTGCGATCCTTTCGCAATGCGACATCGCCCTTACCCGGGCGGATTGGCTCCGGCTCGCAGTGCCGGCGCGCTATATCGACTTCTTCACGCCGCTCTCGCGCGAGCTCGCCCGGCTCCAGCCGGTCGACCGGCCGGCGCTGTACCTCGTGCGCGAAACTCGCAACCACCCGGCATTCGAGGCCGAGGCGATCGGCCGCGGCAACAGCCGCAGCCGGCCCGAGCTTGCCGACACCGTGTGGATGATTGCCGCGGTGCGCGACCCCGGAATCGCGCTCGCCCACGAGCTGGCGCACGTGCTGATGAATAGCGGCGAGCACAGCGACGAGCCGGGCAACCTGATGCGCGAGGACACCGCACCCGGCCAGACGCGACTTTCCGCCGCGCAATGCTCGCGCATGCGACAGATGGCGGAGGGAAATCGGCTCTTTTTGCCCTGACAGCCTGTATACTCGCGGGCTTTTCGCAATTTGCAGCCCCCATGCGCGCCATCCGCAACATCGCGATCATCGCCCACGTCGACCACGGCAAGACCACGCTGGTCGACAAGCTGCTGCGCCAGTCCGGCACGTTCGCGGCGCACGAGCACCTGGTCGAGCGCGTGATGGATTCCAACGACCTCGAGCGCGAGCGGGGCATCACGATCCTCGCGAAGAACTGCGCCGTGCGCTGGCGAGACACGCACATCAACATCGTCGACACCCCGGGCCACGCCGACTTTGGCGGCGAGGTCGAGCGGGTGCTCTCGATGGTCGACGGCGTGCTGCTCCTCGTCGACGCCGTCGAAGGCCCGATGCCGCAGACGCGCTTCGTCACGCGCAAAGCGCTCGCGCTCGGCCTGAAGCCGATCGTCGTCGTCAACAAGGTCGACCGGCCGGGCGCGCGAGCCGATTGGGTCGTCAACCAGACGTTCAACCTGTTCGACAAGCTGGGCGCGACCGAGGCGCAGCTCGATTTCCCGGTGGTCTACGCATCTGCACTCGAAGGCTGGGCGACCACCGATCTTGCGCGCAGGCACGCCGATCTCGAGCCCCTCTTCGAGGCGATCCTCGCCAACGTGCCGGTGCGCAAGGACGACCCCGACGGTCCGCTGCAGCTGCAGATCTGCTCGCTCGACTATTCGAGCTACGTCGGTCGCATCGGCATCGGCCGCGTCAATCGCGGCCGTATCCGCCCCGGGCAACTGGTCGCGGTGCTGCGCGGCCCCGAGGAGCAAAGCGCACCGCCGATCGTCAAGGTGAACCAGGTGCTGATGTTCCAGGGCCTCGAGCGCATGCTCGCCGACGAAGCGCAAGCCGGCGACATCGTGCTGGTGAACGGCATCGAGCAGGTGGGAATCGGCGTCACACTCGCCGATCCGGAGCACCCGGAAGCGCTGCCGCTCCTCAAGGTCGACGAACCCACGCTCAACATGACGTTCCAGGTGAACACTTCGCCGTTTGCCGGCCGCGAAGGGAAGTACGTCACCAGCCGCCAGCTGCGGGAGCGGCTGCTCCGGGAGACGATGAGCAACGTGGCGCTGCGCGTCGAGGAAACCGACGAC
>DASUMM010000008.1:0-14781 GCA_036277655.1 Burkholderiales bacterium
GAACTTGATCGAGTTGAAGACGAGCAGCCGCTCGATCTCGTCGCGCCGCCTGGCGAAATCCGCCACCACGCATCCGCTCTCGAGCAGCCGATCCTCATATTCATCGGCATGCGCCAGACCGATCGAGCGAGTGCCGAGGAAGCGGTGCCCGCGCGTGGTGCCGCATGCCGAGACGCCGAGCACCGTGCCGGGAATCTCGCGCGCACCGTGGAGCAGCACGACGCCGTGGACCGGACGCACGAACTCGGCTTCGCCATCGCCCCAGCGCATCAGCTTGGGGATCGGCAATGCCTTGATTGCCTCCATGACGCAAGACGGCAGAACCGCATGGAGCGCAACGCCGCTCGACTTCACGCGCCCGACGTGAACTTCTCCTTTTGGCGACGAGGCGCGCTGCAGATCCTCGACCGCGAGGCCATGCTTGCGCGCGAAACCCGCGACCGCCTGCGCAGGCGCCGTCACCGGGGGTCCCACGACGTCGCGCTCGGTGTCGGGCGAGCGCTCGCGCACCGACGTGATGCGCACGGCCAGGCGCCGCGGCGTGCCGTAGGGGTGCACGGTGCTCGAATCGAGCAGTCCCTGTCGTTCCAGCGCGGCGGCGAGCTCTCGAGCAAAGGCTGCGGAAAGATCCCGCAGCGATTTCGGCGGCAGCTCTTCGGTAAGGAGCTCGACCAGAAGCGTCGCCGGCATGTCAGGCCTTGCTTCGCACCATCGGGAAGCCGAGGCGCTCGCGCGACTCGTAATACGCCTGTGCGACCAGGCGGGCGAGCCCCCGCACGCGGCCGATGTAGGCGGCGCGCTCGGTGACCGAGATCGCGCCGCGTGCATCGAGCAGGTTGAACACGTGCGAGCACTTCATCACCATCTCGTACGCAGGCAGCACGCAGGCGGCTTCAATCAGCCGCTTCGCTTCGCCTTCGTACTCGCCGAAGTGCCGCGCGAGCAGTACCGCGTCGGAGAGCTCGAAGTTGTAGCGCGACTGCTCGACTTCGTTCTGGTGATAGACGTCGCCGTAGGTGACGCCGGGCGCCCAGACCAGGTCGTAGATCGACTCCTTGCCCTGCAGGTACATCGCGAGGCGCTCGACGCCGTAGGTGATCTCGCCGAGCACCGGGCGGCACGCGAGCGAGCCTACTTCCTGGAAGTACGTGAACTGCGTGACCTCCATGCCGTCGAGCCACACTTCCCAGCCCAAGCCCCAGGCGCCCAGCGTCGGCGACTCCCAGTCGTCCTCGACGAAGCGGATGTCGTGCACTTTCGGATCGATGTCGAGCGCGACGAGCGACTCGATGTAGAGCTCCTGGATGTCCGCAGGCGAAGGCTTCAGCACGACCTGGTACTGGTAATAGTGCTGCAGCCGATTCGGGTTCTCGCCGTAGCGCCCGTCCTTCGGGCGCCGCGATGGCTGCACGTACGCCGCTTTCCACGGCTCCGGGCCGATCGCGCGCAGGAAGGTCGCGGTGTGAAACGTGCCTGCGCCGACTTCCATGTCGTACGGTTGCAGCAGCACGCATCCGTGGTTGCCCCAGAAGTGCTCGAGCCGCTGGAGAAGCTGCTGCAAAGTGAGCATCGAAAAAATTCTAACCGCTCGCCGAACGGCGCGCGAGGACGAAGCCCAGGGCGACCAGCAGCACGCACAGGGCGAGCGCAAGCCAGTCGCCGACGCGCACGTAAGGCGTCACGCCGGCAAATCCCTGCACGCGCACGTCGAGCTTTCCTTCGACGAACTGCGGCAGCTCGGCGATCACACGGCCGTCGGTGCCGATTGCCGCCGTGACGCCGCTATTGGTCGCCGCAAGCAGCATGCGCCCCGTCTCGAGCGCGCGCATGCGCGCAATCTGCAGGTGCTGGCGCGGCGCGAGCGAATCGCCGAACCAGGCTACGTTCGAGACGTTGACGAGCAGCGTCGCCTCGGGAAGCTGGCGAATGATCTCGACGCCGAACGCATCCTCGTAGCAGATGTTCACCGCGACCCGCTCGCCGGCGACCGCGAGCGGCGCCTGCTTCGGGTCGCCGCGCGAGAAGTCCGCCAGCGGAAAGGCGAGCACCGAATTCACCCATGCGAAGCCGAACGGAATGAACTCGCCGAACGGCACCAGGTGGTTCTTGTGATAGGCCTGCGGCAGCGAAGTACCGAGGCTGATCACGCTGTTGAAGTAGCGCCGCACGCCGATCCGCAGCGGCACGCCGAGCAGTACGTCGCCGCGGTTTGCGCGCCCGATTGCCTCCAGCCGCTTCAGGAACTGCGGGTCGACCTCGTCGAGGAATCGGGGTGCAGCGGTCTCCGGCAGCACGATCAGTCGGGCCCGGCTCGCTTCGGCAAGCCGCGCATAGGTTTCCAGCGTCTGCGCATAGCGCCCCGGGTCGAACTTCAGGTCCTGCGAAATGTTTCCCTGCAGCAGCGACGCGGTGAGCGGGGCGCCGGCCGGCTCGCTCCACGGAATCGTCTTCAGCGCGAAGCCCGCCGCTCCGAGAGCGGCAAACGCGACTGCTGCGATCCATCGCCCGCGGCCGGTGGCGATGCACCACAGGAGCGCTGCGGCGGTGACCGTCGCGAGTGAAAGCGCATAGGTTCCGGCGACCGGCGCGTACCCGGCAAGCGGCGAATCGATGGCGGCATAGCCGGCGCTCAACCAGGGAAAGCCGGTCAGTACCCAGCCGCGCAGCCATTCGAAGACGGTCCAGTGCGCCGGGATGATGAGTGCGGCGCGGATGCCCGGCGAGGCAGGCAGTCGCGCCTGCAGCGCTCCGGCCAGCGCCGGAAAGAGCGCTAGGAAGGCGCAGAAGCCGAGCGTCGCGAGTGCAGCGAGCGGCGCCGGCATGCCGCCGAATCGATGCATGCTGACGTACACCCAGGACACGCCGGCGAGAAACATGCCGAGGCCGAACCAGAATCCCTGCAGGAAGGCCGAGCGGGCATTCGGCGCGCGAACCCACGCGTGCACCAGCACGGCGAACCCGGCCAGCAGCGCCGGCAGGAAGTCGAACGGCGAAAAGCCGAGGACCGTGGCCGCCCCGGCGAGGAACGAAACCATTGCCGCTATTTCTGCTTCTCGGCGATCAGCGTGTAGACGCGCCGGCTGTCGGCGCGCAGCACGTGGAAACGGATGCCGTCGATCGTCACCGATTCATTGCGTTTTGGCAGGCGCCCGAGGTGATGGATGATCAGGCCGCCGACGGTGTCGTGCTCGGCGTCGGCGAACGAGGTGCCGAAGGCCACGTTGAAGTCGGCGATTTGCGTGAGCGCCTTCACGCGCCAGCGATTGCCCGGCTCCGGCAGGATGTTGTCGCTCGCCTCGTCGAAATCGTATTCGTCCTCGATGTCGCCGACGATCTGCTCGAGCACGTCCTCGATCGTCACCAGCCCGGCGACGCCGCCGTATTCATCGACCACGATCGCCATGTGATTGCGGCTGGCGCGGAACTCGCGCAGCAGCACATTGACGCGCTTCGATTCCGGCACGAACACCGCCGGCCGCAGCATCTCGCGCACGTTGAAATCCTCCTCGCCGGCGTAGTAGCGCAGCAGGTCCTTCGCAAGCAGGATGCCGATCACGTCGTCGCGATTGCGATCGATGACCGGGAAGCGCGAGTGGGCGGTCGAGATCACCTGCGGGATGAACTGATCGACCGGCTCGTGCAGGTCGATGACGTCCATCTGCGCACGCGGGATCATGATGTCGCGCACCGGCGTCTCCGACACCGTCAGCGCGCCTTCGATGATGGAAAGCGCATCGGCATCGAGCAGGTTGCGCTCGTAGGCCGAGTGCAGCAGGCGCGCCAGGCTCTGGCGGTCTTCGGGCTCGCGCAGGATGAACGCGGAAAGCCGCTCGAGCAGCGAAGGTCGGGAGGGGTCGTTCACGGCGAACCGGAGGCGCCGTTATTTTATCCGGTACGGATCGGGGTAACCCAGGCGCGCGAGGATCGCGGTCTCGCACCGCTCCATGCGCCTTGCGTCGCCGGGGCGCTCGTGGCGAAATCCTCGCAGGTGCAGCATTGCGTGCACTACGAGGTGGGCGTAATGCGCTTCGAGGGTTTTTTGCTGCAGGCGCGCTTCGCGCACGATGACCGGGTGGCAGAGTGCGATGTCGCCGCTTTCGAACGCGAGCACGTTGGTTGCGTAGTCTCGTTGGCGATACAGGCGGTTCAGGCGCCGGCCTTCGGCGGTGCCGACGAGGCGCAACGTGACCACGCTGCGCGACGGAGCGGCGGCGCGCGCGAAAGCGCGCAAGCGCGCGGCAGCCGGCGCGGCACGCGCGCCGCAGGCTACCTGGATTGCGACGCGGGCGCGGCCCTTATTCGGCCGCAGCGTCCGGCGCGGCCCTTTCGTAGGCATCGATGATGCGCGCAACGAGCGGATGGCGCACGACGTCGGCGGCGCTGAAGTCGGTGAAAGCGATGCCGCGCACCGAAGAAAGAATCCTGCGCGCCTCGATGAGCCCGCTCTTTTGCCCGCGCGCAAGGTCGATCTGCGTCACGTCGCCGGTCACCACCGCCTTGGCGCCGAAGCCGATGCGCGTGAGGAACATCTTCATCTGCTCGGGCGTGGTGTTCTGCGCCTCGTCGAGGATGATGAAGGCGTGGTTCAGCGTGCGGCCGCGCATGTAGGCGAGCGGCGCGAGCTCGATGGTGCCGCGCTCCAGCAGCTTCGCGGTCTTGTCGAAGCCCATCAGGTCGTAGAGCGCGTCGTACAGCGGCCGCAGATACGGATCGACCTTCTGCGCCAGATCGCCGGGAAGGAAGCCGAGCCGCTCGCCGGCCTCCACTGCCGGGCGCACCAGCACGATTCGCTTGACGCGATCCCGCTCGAGCGCGTCCACCGCACACGCCACCGCGAGATACGTCTTGCCGGTGCCCGCCGGGCCGATGCCGATGGTGATGTCGTGCGCAAGGATGTTCTCGATGTACTGCACCTGGTGAGGCGTGCGCCCATGCAGGTCGGGTCGCCGGGTGAGCAGCTGGGCCTGCTCTTGGTCGGGCGCGCGCGCGAGCGACCCCTGTGCCAACTCGGTCAGCCCGAGCTGCAAATCGTCGAGCGTCAGTTCGTCGGTTGCCTTCTGGTAGAAGTGCTCGAGCGCGGCCTGCGCGCGCGCCGCCTGGTGCGGCGCGCCACGGATCGAAAAGCGCGCGCCGCGACGCGCGATCGAGACGTCGAGCGCGGATTCGATCTGGCGCAGGTTCGCATCCAGTGCGCCGCACAGCCGCGCCAGGCGCTGGTTGTCGACCGGATCAAGGCGGACTTCGAGCGCTCTGGTCATTCCACCAGCTCGCCGCGCAGCGAATGCGTGAGCGCAGCGGTGATGCGCACCTCGGCGAGCGATCCGGCGAGCGCCGACCTGCCGGCGAAGTTGACGACCCGGTTGTTGGCGGTCCGGCCGGCGAGCTCGTGCGGATCCTTTCTCGAGGGGCCCTCGACCAGGACCCGCTCAACGCGGCCGACCATCGCCTCGCTGATCGAGCGCGCCTGGCGGTCCAACGCGACCTGCAGCCGCTGCAGCCGCTCGAGCTTCACGGGGCGTGGCGTGTCGTCGTGCAGATCCGCGGCAGGCGTGCCCGGCCTCGGGCTGTAGAGGAACGAGAACGAAGCGTCCAGCTCGAGCTCGCAAACGAGGCTGAGCGTCGCCTCGAAATCGGCCTCGGTTTCGCCTGGGAATCCGACGATGACGTCGGTCGTGACGCTGAGAGCGGGCCGCGCCTTGCGCAGCCTGCGGACGATCGAGCGGTATTCGAGCGCCGTATAGCCGCGCTTCATCGCGGCGAGCACGCGATCGGAACCGGATTGCACCGGAAGATGCACGTGCGCGGCGAGCGTTTCGATCGCCGCATGCGCGTCGATCAGGCGCTGCGTGAACTCGCGCGGATGCGACGTCGTGTAGCGGATCCGCTCGATGCCTTCGATCTCGGCGACGTACTGCAGCAGCTCGGCGAAGTCCTTCGGCTCTTCTGTGTCTTCTTGGCGCCAGGCGTTCACGTTCTGGCCAAGCAGCGTCACCTCCTTCACGCCTTGCGCCGCAAGCGCGGCGATCTCGGCGATCACGTCGGCAAACGGGCGCGAGACTTCCTCGCCGCGCGTGTAGGGCACGACGCAGAACGTGCAGTACTTGCTGCACCCTTCCATGATCGAGACGAATGCGGTTGCGCCGTCGGCACGCGGCTCGGGCAGCCGGTCGAACTTTTCGATCTCCGGAAAGCTGATGTCGACCTGCGGACGGCCGGTGGCGCGGCGCCGCGCCATCAGTTCCGGCAACCGGTGCAGCGTCTGCGGGCCGAACACCACATCGACGTACGGCGCGCGCTCGACGATTGCCGCGCCCTCCTGGCTGGCGACGCAACCGCCGACGGCCAGCATCAATTCCGGGCGCGCGCGCTTCAACTGTCTTACCCGGCCGAGGTCGTGGAACACCTTCTCCTGCGCTTTCTCGCGCACGGAGCACGTGTTGAACACGATCAGGTCTGCGTCTTCCGGCCGCTCGGTGGCTTCGAAGCCTTCGCTCGCCCCGAGCACGTCGGCGATCTTCGCCGAATCGTACTCGTTCATCTGGCAGCCGAAGGTGCGGATGTAGAGCTTGCCCGGCACCCGGCTACGGTTCCTTGTCTTTCTGCGCGGCTTCGTGCTGGGTGAGGATCCACACCCGGTGCACCATCCCGGTGGCATCGAGCGTGTACTTGACGAGCGAGCGTTCCGGCACGGCAGAAGGTTGCACGATCCGGTTGGCCGTGTCGCGCACCTGCGCGCCTGCGGAGAGCCGCATTTCCTTTCCGCCAAGCTCCACGCGCGTGTCCTGGAGATGGCGCATCTGCGCGCGCTTGGCGGCCTCGGGAATCGAGCGCACCTGCGCCTGCGCACCGAGGGTTGCCGCCATCGCAAGGGTGAGGAACAGGGCTCGCAGCATAGGTTTGGCGTCAGGCAAGAATTGGTGGCGAATCAGGGACTCGAACCCCGGACACACGGATTATGATTCCGCTGCTCTAACCAGCTGAGCTAATTCGCCGTCTGTACAAGCAGCCATTTTCCCTCGGACGCAGCATTGAAGTCAAAGATCTGGGCTCCATGAACGCAGTTCGTGCAGACATCGCGATCGTCGGTGGCGCGCTGGTCGGCGCAGCACTTGCGCGCGCGCTGGAGGGGACCAGGGTTGCGCTGGTGGCGCAGGAACGGCGCAACCCCACGGCGCCTGCCGCCGCCTTCGATTCGCGCATCTATGCGATCAGTCCGGCGAATGCGGCGTTTCTCGCCACCCTTGGCGCCTGGCGGCGAATCCCCGCCGAGCGGCTGACAGCGGTGCACGCGATGCGCGTATTCGGCGACGACGGCCGCTCGCGCCTGGACTTCGACGCCTATCGTGCCGGGGCGAGCGAGCTTGCCTGGATCGTCGAGGATACGCTGCTGCAAGACGCGCTTTGGGCCTCGCTCGAAGGGCAGGCGCAACTCGAACTGCTTGCTCCGGGCCTCTGCGAAAAGCTCACGCTCGGCGCGACCGGGGCCTGGATTGCGCTGGCCGACGGACGCCAACTGGATTCGCGGCTGGTCGTCGGTGCCGACGGCGCTCGCTCGTTCGTTCGCCAGCAGGCCGGCATCGATGCGATCGAGCGCAGATACGGTCAGACCGCAGTGGTGGCGAATTTCGCCTGCGAGCGGCCGCATCGCAATGTCGCATTCCAGTGGTTTCAGTCCGGGCCGGTGCTGGCGCTGCTGCCGCTACCGGGCAATCACGTGTCGATGGTCTGGTCGACGAGCGATGCGCATGCGGAGCAAATCACGGCGCTCGAGCCTGCCGAACTCGCGGCCGAAGTCGGCGCTGCTTCGCGCCACGAGCTGGGCGAGCTTTCGCTCGCAGGTGCGGTGCGCGGCTTCCCTCTGCGGCGGCTGCAGGCTTCGCATAGCGTCGCCGCTCGGGTTGCGCTGGTGGGCGATGCGGCGCATGTTGTCCACCCGCTCGCGGGGCAGGGCGCGAACCTCGGGTTCCAGGATGCGCGCGTGCTGGCGGAGATTCTGCGCGCGCGCGAGCCGTTCCGCGACCCGGGCGATCCGCGCCTGCTGCGTCGCTACGAGCGAGCGCGCGCAGAAGATATACTCGCGATGCGGGCGACCGTCCACGGCCTGTTTACGTTGTTCGACGCGGATCGGGAAGTTCTGCGGTTCGCGCGCAATGCCGGATTGAACCTCGTCGACCGCATTCCGGTCCTAAAGAACGTGCTGATCCGAAAGGCGATGAGCTGATGCACGAACGCATGCTGCGCGTCCTTTGCCTGCTCTTTGCCCTGCAGGCTTTCCCTGTGCTCGCAAACGAGGCGCTGATCCGCCAGGTCGTCGAGTCGAAGCTCGGCGGCGCCAAGGTGGAGGGCGTGCAGGCCTCGCCGATGCCCGGCTTGTTCGAAGTGCGCTTTCGCACCCCTGACGGCGTGCAGATCGTCTACACGAATGCCGATGCCACGCACATTCTCATCGGCACGCTGATCGACGTGAAGAGCGAGCGCAACCTGACCGAAGAGCGCATGCGCCGGTTCAGCGCGATCAACATGGAATCCCTGCCGTACGATCTGGCCGTCAAGGTGCGGCGCGGCAACGGCAAGCGCACGTTGGTGGTCTTTTCCGATCCGTACTGCCCGGCGTGCAAGCAGTTCGAGAAAGTGCTCGCTTCGATCGACGACATCACAATCCACTACTTCATGTACCCGGTGATCCGGCCGGAGCTTGCCGACCATTCGCGCGCGGTCTGGTGTGCGCCCGATCGCTCCAAGGCATGGCTCGACCTTGCGCTGCACGGCAAACCGCTTTCCGGCGGTGCGAAGTGCGACGCGCCGCTCGACAAGGTGCTCGATCTCGGCAGCAAGCTCGGCGTGCGATCGACGCCGACCATGTTCTTCGCCAGCGGCGAGCGCGTGCGCGGTGGCATGAGCGCAACGCAGCTGAAGGCGATGCTCGACGAATCCTCGAACCCGAAGAAGTAGCACCTAGCGTTTCGGCAGCTCTTCGCCTTGCGGCCAAAGGAGCCACAGGCTTCCTTGCTGCCGCATGCGGCCGGCAAGCGCGCCGGCGGCATCTCCGGTGCCCCAGAAGAAATCGGCCCGCACTGCGCCGCGAATGGCGCCGCCAGTGTCCTGTGCCGCCGTCAATCGCTCGAGCGGCTCGGTCGAATTCGGCATCGTCGTCGCCAGAAACACAGGCGCGCCCAGCGGGACGTAGCGCGGATCGATCGCAATCGAGTATCCCGGAGAAAGGGGAACTCCGAGCGCGCCGATCGGACCGTCGCTCACATTGAGGACGCGAAAGAAAACGTAGCTGGGATTGGCATTGAGCGCGTCGGTGAGCTTGCCCGGATTCGCGCGCGCCCAGGCCTTGATGCCCTGCATCGAGGCTTGCTCGAGCAGCAGCTCTCCCCGGTCGATGAGGTGTCGTCCGAGCGAGCGGTACGGGTGGCCGTTCTGCTCGGCATAGCCGAGGCGAAGGCGCTCTCCCGAATCCAGCTGGATCTGCCCCGAGCCCTGCACCTGGAGGAAAAACAGCTCCACCGGATCTTCTACCCAGGCGAGGATCGGCGGTGCCGCTTTCTCCATATCGGCACGCGACCAGTAGGGGCGCAGGCGGCGTCCTTCGAGCCGACCGCGCAGGCGCATGCCGCGGAGCTCCGGGTGCAGCTCTGCCAGATCCACCACGATCAGATCCTGCGGCACTCCATAAACGGGGACGCGATAGGCCGGCGACGACGTGCGACTTCCGCGCAGGATCGGCTCGTAGTAGCCGGTAACCAGCCCCTGGCGTGCACCATCGCCGGCAACGATCGAATACGCGGTGAAGAAAGATTCGAAAAAACGGCGCGCCAGAGCCTCGTCCGCGATCGCCGATGCGCGCGCCGCGTCGCACGCCTTTCTGAGCGGCGAGGCGGCCGCAATCCGTGGGCAGCCGGCGACAAAAGCTTTCGCGCTCGGCAGCAGCGCGTTCGAGGACCAGCCGGGAAGGGTGGCGAAATCGACGGGTTCATATCGTGCTTCCTCGGCGATCGGTTTCGGCGGTGCCGGGCACGCGGGACATACCGGACAGCTCGGGCATTGCGCCGGCGGAGCAGTGGTACATGCCGCGAGCGCTAGAATCGCCGCGATGTGGGTGATCCTGCTCGAGATGGCCGTCGCGCTCGGACTTCTCATCCTGATCGTCTGGTGGACCTGGCCGAAGAAGAAATAGGCGAGAGCGGACACCGCGCCGCGACGCCCGGCGCCGGTCAATGCAGGACGCGCGGCACCGACAGCGTGAATTCCGGAATCGGCGCGTCGAAACGGTGGCCGTCCTCCGCGGCCATCTGGTAGCTCCCGCGCATCGTGCCGACCGGCGTGGCGATCGCAGTGCCGCTGGTGTACTCGTGGCTTTCGCCGGGCTTTAGCACCGGCTGCGCGCCGACGACGCCGAGGCCGCGCACTTCCTGCACCAGCCCTTGCGCGTCGGTGATGATCCAGTGGCGGCTGATCAGCTGCGCGGTCACGTTGCCGACGTTGCGGATCGTGATCGTGTAGGCAAAGACGTAGCGCCCTTCGGCCTCGTCGGATTGCTCCGCGAGGTATTGCGTCTTCGCACTCACCGCGACCTCGTAGCGTTTTTCCGTCGCCATGCGTTGCATTGTAAACTCGGCGCGCAATGGCCTATCGCATTGCGCCCTCGATTCTTTCGGCAGATTTCGCGCGACTCGGCGAGGAAGTCCGCGCCGTGCAGGCGGCGGGTGCCGACCTCATCCACTTCGACGTGATGGACAACCATTACGTGCCGAATCTCACCGCCGGGCCGCTCGTCTGCGCGGCGATCCGCCCGCACGTGACGATTCCGATCGATGTCCACCTGATGGTGAAGCCGGTCGACGCAATCGTGCCGGAGTTCGCCAAGGCCGGCGCGAACCTGATCTCCTTTCACCCGGAAGCGAGCGAGCATGTCGATCGCACGATCGGGCTCATCAAGCAATGCGGCTGCAAGGCGGGGCTCGTTTTCAATCCGGCGACGCCGCTTGGCTGGCTCGATCACACGCTCGATTCGCTCGACCTGGTGCTGCTGATGACGGTGAACCCGGGTTTCGGCGGGCAGCAGTTCCTCGCCTCGGTCCTGCCGAAGATCGCCGAAGCACGCCGCCGGATCCGCGCGAATGGTCGCGACGTATGGCTCGAGGTCGATGGCGGCGTGAAGTTGGACAACATCGCCGACATCGCACGCGCCGGCGCCGATACGTTCGTCGCAGGCTCCGCGGTGTTCGGCTCGGGCGATTACGGGGCGACGATTCGCGACATGCGCCAGCGCCTTGCCATGGTATAGTCGCCGCGCCTTGAACCGACCGCAGACAAAGCTTCCGTCCCTCCGCTGGCGCCCCTGGCGCCGCTAATCGTGCTCGCGCCGCGCGGCCCGGCGGCGTGAGATTCCAAGGGCCAACCGCAGCACCGATCCAGCAGTCGCAGTAACGGAGTGAAGTACGCATGAAGCAACCGGATTTTGCGCAGCTCGCCGCAGAAGGCTATACGCGAGTCGCCGTGATCGACGAGGTTCGCGCCGATCTCTACACGCCGCTCGCGGTGTACCTGAAGCTCGCCGCCGGCCCCTTCAGCTACCTCCTCGAATCGGTGGTCGGTGGCGAGCGGTTCGGGCGCTATTCGTTCATCGGGCTTGGGTGCGCCGAGCGCATCGAAGCGCGCGGAAGCACGCTGCGGCGGCTGCTCCGCGATGCAAGGGGCAATGACGTCTGCCTGGAGCGTCTCGAGGGCTGCGATCCGTTCGCTTACGTGCGGGGCTGGCTCGAGCGGCAGCGCGTCGCGCCGGTGCCGCCGCAGCTTCGATTCGGCGGCGGACTGGTCGGCTACTTTGGCTACGAGACGGTGCGCCATGTCGAGCCGACCGCGCTCGCGCGGGAAAAGCCCGATGCGATCGGCACGCCGGATCTGCTGCTGCTCGTCTCCGACGAGCTGGCGGTGGTCGACAACGTGCTTGGCAAGCTCTACCTCGTCGTGTACGCCGATCCCCGGGAGCCGGATGCGCATGCGGCCGCGCGCTCGCGGCTTGCGAGTCTGCGCGCCCGGTTGGCCGCACCGCTTGCCGAGGAGGCACTGCTCTCCACTGAGCGCGCGAATGCGCAGGCAGCACGCAGGCCGAGCGAGCCGTCCCGCTCGTTTGCCGAATCCGATTTCCTCGCCGCCGTGGATCGCTGCAAGGACTACGTCTTCGCCGGCGACTGCATGCAGGTGCAGATTTCGCAGCGCTCCTCGCGTACGTTCGAAGCCCCTCCGATCGAGCTCTACCGCGCGCTGCGCAGCCTCAATCCGTCGCCCTACATGTTCTTTTTCGATTTCGGCGATCATCACGTGATCGGTGCGTCGCCCGAGATCATGGTGCGGCTGCAGGGAAACCAGATCACCTTGCGCCCGATCGCCGGCACGCGCCCGCGCGGCAGCACCCCCGAGGAAGACACCGCCATCGCCGCCGAGCTCCTCGCGGATCCCAAGGAACGCGCCGAGCATGTGATGCTGATCGACCTCGGCCGCAACGACGTCGGGCGCGTGGCGAGCACCGGCTCGGTGCGGGTAACCGACAAGATGGTGATCGAGCGCTATTCGCACGTGATGCACATCGTGTCGAACGTCGAAGGCAAGCTCCTGCCCGGCCTCTCGGCGATCGACGTCTTCAAGGCAAGCTTCCCGGCCGGGACCGTCACCGGCGCGCCGAAGGTGCGCGCGATGCAGATCATCGATGAGCTGGAGCCGGTCAAGCGCGGGCTCTACAGCGGCGCGGTCGGCTATCTGGGTTTCAACGGCGACATGGATGTGGCGATCGCGATCCGCACCGCGGTGGTGAAAAACGGCATGCTGCACGTGCAGGCGGCGGCAGGGATCGTCGCCGATTCCGATCCGCGCTCGGAATGGCAGGAAACGCTACATAAGGCGCGCGCTCTGCTGCGTGCGGCCGAGGTTGCCTCGGGAGAGAGCACGTCATGATTGCGATGATCGACAATTACGATTCGTTCACCTACAACCTGGTGCAGTACCTCGGCGAGCTTGGCGCCGAGGTCCGGGTGTGGCGGAACGATGAGATCTCGGTCGAAGCGCTGTCGGAAAACAGGCCGCAGGCGATCGTGCTTTCGCCGGGGCCATGCACCCCCAACGAAGCCGGAATTACGCTGCAAGTGCTCGAGCGCATGGCGGGCAAGGTCCCGATCCTCGGCGTCTGCCTCGGCCACCAGGCGATCGGTCAGGCGTTCGGCGGCAAGGTCGTGCGCGCGAAACAGGTGATGCACGGAAAAGTTTCCCGGGTTCGCCATGACGGACACGGTGTCTTCTCCGGCGTGCCCGAGAACTTCACTGCGACGCGGTATCACTCGCTCGTGATCGAGCGTGCGACGCTTCCCGATTGCCTGGAACTGACGGCCGAGTCGGACGACGGCGAGATCATGGGGGTGCGGCACCGCTCGCTCGCCGTGGAGGGAGTGCAATTTCATCCGGAGGCGCTGCTCACCGAGCATGGCCACCGGATGCTCGACAATTTTCTGAAGAGGGCATCGCAATGAAAATCACCATCGCCGAAGCCATCCAGCGCACGGTCGAACACCGGGAGGTGTTTCACGACGAAATGCTGCACGTGATGCGCCAGATCATGGCGGGCGAGCTGACGCCGGCGCAGGTGGCCGGCTTCATGATCGGCCTGCGCGTCAAGAAGGAGACGATCGGCGAGATCGCGGCGGCCGCGCAGGTAATGCGCGAATTCGCGACGATGGTCCCGGTGCGCAATCCCGAGGAGGTGATCGATATCGTCGGCACGGGCGGCGACGCCGCGCACACGTTCAATGTGTCTACCACGGCCGCTTTCGTGGCAGCGGCCGCCGGCGCAAAGGTCGCCAAGCACGGAAACCGCGCAGTCTCTTCGCGCTCCGGCAGCGCGGACGTGCTGGAAGCGCTCGGCGCGCATCTCACCCTGACCCCGGAAAAGATTGCGCAATGCATCGACACCACCGGCCTCGGCTTCATGTTTGCGCCCGCCCATCACCCGGCGATGAAGCATGCCGGGCCGGTGCGAAAGGAGCTCGGGGTACGGACCATCTTCAACATCCTCGGGCCGCTCACGAACCCTGCCGGCGCGAAGAGCCTGCTGCTCGGCGTGTTCCATCCTGACCTGGTAGGCATCCAGGTGCGCGTATTGCAGCGCCTTGGTGCAAGGCATGTGATGGTGGTGTATGGCCTCGACAACCTCGACGAGTTGTCCATTTCCGGGCCGTCGCTCGTGGGAGAGCTTGTGAACGGCGAGATCCGCGAGTACGAGATCCATCCGTCGACCCTCGGCCTGGAGCTTTACGACCGGCGCGCGATCCAGGTCGGCACGGTGGATGAATCGAAGGCGATGATTCTCTCGGTGCTCGCCAACCAGCCGGGTCCCGCGCTCAACATCGTGTTGCTCAACGCAGGTGCGGCCATTTACGTCTCCGGCAACGCAAAGTCGCTGCAGGCCGGAATCGACCAGGCGCGGCGCGTGATTGCGAGTGGCGAGGCGAAAGCGAAGCTGGAGGAATTCGTCGCCGCCACGGTGAAGCTCGGTCGACAGGATTGAACGCTACCGGGCGCGCGTAGAATTTCGTTCAATACCGTCCATTCACGTTGGTGACCGTAATGAGACCTTCTGAAGCGCTTAGCTCCCACAGGGACGAGATCCGTCGCGTCGTCGAGCAGCATCACACACGAAATCCGCGGGTTTTCGGTTCTGTGCTGCGGGGCAATGATACGGAGGAGAGCGACCTCGATCTCCTGGTCGATCCCACGCCGGACACC
>DASUMM010000009.1:0-2556 GCA_036277655.1 Burkholderiales bacterium
TGCGGCATCTCCCCGGCGGCGTGGGCGCGAAACGCCTTGCGCAACGCCTGCGGCCGCAGAAGGCTGCCGATGTGATCAGCGCGGGCCGGCGGTGCACCGGCATTTCGGGATGCTTCTGGCACGGAAGGGTCCTCCTGGCCGGGGGAATCGGATTCTATTGAAGCCCAGCCAGATGCTCGATCGTTTGGGGACGCTGGTCGACTCCATGTACGATGATCGCCACGTAGAATCTCCACTCCGCGGAAGAGAAAACCTCGATGGCCCTCTACCAGCTCGGCGACGACGCGCCGACGATCCACGATTCGGCATTCGTCGCGCCGGAGGCGGCCGTGATCGGCCGCGTGACGCTCGGTGCGCGCTCGAGCGTCTGGCCAGGCGCAGTGCTGCGGGGAGACAACGAGCCGATCCGGCTCGGGGAAGGCGTCAACGTGCAGGACGGCGCGGTGCTGCATGTCGACGCGGGATTCCCCCTGGTGCTGGAAGACAATGTTTCGATCGGCCACCAGGCGATGCTGCACGGCTGCACAATCGGCGAGGGAACGCTGATCGGAATCCAAGCGATCGTGATGAACAGCGCGCGAATCGGCAAGTACTGCTTGGTGGCGGCGGGCGCGATCGTCACCGAAGGCAAGGTTTTTCCGGACCGCTCGCTGATCCTCGGCGTGCCGGCGAGGGTCGTGCGACCGCTGACCGATGAAGAAGTCGCCATGCTGCGCGAAAGCGCCGCGATCTACGACGGGCACCGCGCGACGTACAAGGCGAAGCTGAAAAGGATCGCTTAGTGCTCTTTCCCACCACGCTCGTCGGCAGCTATCCGCAGCCCGACTGGCTGATCGATCGCGAAAAGCTTGCAAAGCGGTTTCCCCCGCGGCTGCGCGCAAGAGAATTGTGGCGGGTTCCGGAACCCTGGCTTGCCCAGGCACAGGATGACGCGACGCTCCTTGCGATCCGTGCCCAGGAAGAGGCGGGCCTGGACGTCATCACGGACGGCGAGATCCGCCGCGAGAGCTACTCGAACCGGTTCGCCACTGCGCTCGAAGGCGTCGACATCGAGAAACCCGGGGAGGGACTCGATCGCTCCGGTCATCCGATCCTGCTGCCGCGAATCGTCGGAAGAGTGCGGCGAAAACATCCCGTGCAGGTGGAGGATCTGAAGTTTCTCAAGCGCGCCACGGCGAAGCCGGTGAAGATCACCGTCCCGGGCCCGTTCACGATGAGCGAGCAGGCGAAGAACGAGTTCTATCCGAGCGGCGCCGAAGCCGCGCTCGATTACGCGAGGGCGGTCAACGAGGAGATTCACGACCTGTTCGCCGCCGGCGCGGACATCGTCCAGATCGACGAGCCGTGGATGCAGGCGAGGCCCGAGAAGGCGCGCCAGTACGGTTTGAAGGCGTTGAACCACGCGCTCGAAGGGGTGCGCGGCACCACCGCCGTGCACATCTGCTTCGGCTATGCGGCCGTGATCCATGAAAAACCTTCGGGGTATTCGTTCCTTCCCGAGTTCGCCGAGTGCTCGTGCGACCAGATTTCGATCGAGGCGGCGCAGCCGAAGCTCGACTGCTCGGTGCTCGCATCCCTGCACGGCAAGCAGATCCTCGTGGGGTGCCTGGACTTGAACGATCCGAACGTCGAAACGCCCGAGATCGTCGCGCAACGCATACGGCAGGCGCTCGCTTTCGTCGCGAAGGAACGCGTCATCCTTGCTCCGGATTGCGGGATGAAGTATTTGCCGCGCGCCGTGGCGCAAGACAAGCTTCGCTCGATGGTCGAAGCCGCGCGAATTCTGCGGCGCGAATTTGGAGAAAACTGAAATGTCCTCACTGGAGAACCTTCGCGCGCGACTCGCACCCACCGGCACGCTGCGCGCCGGATTGAATCGTTCGAACTTCCTGCTGGTGGCGAAGGATTCGCCGGACGATGCGCCGCGCGGCGTCGCAGTCGACATGGCGCGCGAGATCGCCCGCCGTGCGGAACTCCCGGTGATGTTCGTCTGCTACGAGTCGCCGGGAAAGATGGCCGATGCGATCAAGACCGGCGCCTGGGACATCGCGTTCTTCGCGGTCGAGCCGGCGCGCGCAGGCGAGATCGATTTCACGACCGCCTACGTCGAGATCGAGGCGACCTACCTGGTACCGGCGGGCTCGCCGCTAAAGACGCTTGCCGACGTCGACCGCCCTGGCGTGCGAATCTCGGTATCCGGCCGCAGCGCCTACGATTTGTATCTCACTCGCAATCTGAAGCACGCAGAGCTTCTGCGCGCCGACGGGATCGATGCCTCCTACGAGCGGTTCGTCGCCGAGAAGCTCGATGCGCTCGCCGGATTACGCCCGAAACTGGTGGACGAAGTGGCGAAACTGCCCGGCGCGAAAATTCTCGAAGGCCGCTTCACTGCAATCCAGCAGGCCATCGGCGTCCCCAAGGGGAAAACCGGAGTTGCGCAATGGCTGCAGCAGTTTGTCGACGAAGTGAAAGCGTCGGGCTTCGTCGCCGAGCTGATCGAGCGCCACGGCGCGCGCGGCCTCACCGTCGCGCCGAAAAGCTAGGCCGCTTCTCCGG
>DASUMM010000010.1:0-4343 GCA_036277655.1 Burkholderiales bacterium
AGAACGCGGGCGATACGCGGCTCGAGGTGAGCGACGATGGCCGGGGCATTGCCGAGACCGATCTGGCGCGCGCGGACGCCTTCGGGCTGATCGGGATGCAGGAGCGGGCGCTCGCCTGCGGCGGCAGCGTGACGTTCGAGCGCCCCGCGCGGGGCACTCGGGTGGTGGTGCGACTTCCAGGAGCGAGCGGATGCGGGTCTTGATCGCGGACGATCATGCGGTGGTGCGCGAAGGCTTGAAGCGCGTGCTGGCGGCGTTCGGCGAGCCGGTCGAAGTGGGCGAAGCGGCGAGCGCCGCCGAAGCGTTGCGCCTTGCCCGCGGCGCCCGTTGGGACGTGCTGCTGCTCGACATCGCCATGCCCGACGGCAACGGCCTGGATCTGCTGAAGCAGCTGCGCCGCGAACGCCCGGCGCTGCCGGTGCTGATCCTCTCCATGTACCCGGAAGAGCAGTACGCGCTGCGCGTGATGCGCGCCGGGGCGTTCGGCTACCTGCCGAAGGAAACCGCCACCGAGCAGCTCCTCGATGCGATCCGCAGCGTGCGGCGCGGCGAGCGCTATGCCAGCCCGGGAGTGGTGGCGCGCATGGCGGCCGATCTGTCCGGGCCCGAGGGGCGCGAGGGGCAGGAAACCCTGTCCGACCGCGAGTTCGAGGTGCTGCGCCTGATCGCGCAGGGAAACGGCGTGACCGCGATCGCCCAGCAGCTTTCGCTGCGCGTCTCGACCGTCGGCACCTATCGCGCGCGGGTGCTGCGCAAGCTCGCACTGCGCCGCACCGCCGATCTCATCGCCTACGCGGTGCGCGAAGGGATCGACCGCTAGCTGTAGAACTTCCTCGACAGCCGAAGTCGCAGCGGCGCGACTACTCGCCCGCCCCGCGATGCGGTACACCTTGCTTCCCGCCGGCCGATTCCAGCGCCGGCAACCGAAACGGGGAGGCACCGATGACGAACGTCAATCCGGCAAGCGCGCTCGAGCTGGGCACCGCGATGGCGCGCGCTTCATGGGACGCTGCGCTGCGCTCGAGCGCCCAGGCGAGCGAAGTGGTATCCGAGATCTCGAAGCTGCAGAGCGAAATGCTGGCACGCTGGATGCAGGAAGCACTGCGCGCGCAGCGCGAGATGAACGAGCTCGGCCAGCGCATGCTCGCTATGAGCACGCAAGCGCTTTCGCAGAGCCTGCAAGGAATGTCGAGCACGATCGAGCAGGGCGCCGACGCGCGGACCGCGCTCGAAGCGCCGCCGACGTCCGAGGCGGGGGTGCGCAGACGCGAAAAGGCCGCCTAGCGGCAGCTCCCGCAGTCTTTTTCCGGCTCTACTTCGGCGCCGGCTTGTCGTTCGGCGTGACGGTGATGTTCCGCATCCACGCGCCGCAGGGCGCGCAGTGGATCATGCCGGATGCCGCCAGCACGAACCGCTCGGCGCCGCAGCGCGTGCAGTAATACGTCGCTCCGCTCGCAGGCCGCAGACCGCCGCGCATCTGCGGCGCCTTGCGCGCGCTTCGCAACTCCGGTAGACGCAATACTTGTCCCATGGCCGGCCAAGAGTAGCGCCCCGCGGGCGTGATTCGATCGCTTGCGGGTGCGCCCGCACGTGCGCCGACCGGATCAATCGGTGCGCCGACACGCGTAGGACGGCGACTGATAGTTTGCCGCTGCCGGCGTTGCGCCGGAATCCTAGAGGTGCGTTTCCATTGAAGCAGGAACGGGTGCGCTGGGTCGTGCGGGTGATCCGCGAAATCGACCGCATGCTGCAGGCGACGCTCCATGCGAGGCGGATCGAGGAAGCACCGCCTGCACGCTCCGACGAAGACGAGCGCGAGCTGCGCGTCTGCCGCGATACGTTGCGCGCCGCGCTCGATGCGCTGGAAAGTCTCGCTGCGGAGCTGCAGCAGCAAACGCTGCGCTATGGCGAGCTGCTCGAGTTCGTGCCGTCGGGCTACCTCCAATCGAGCGGCGCCGGCGTCGTTGCTGCGCCCTGCACCCGCCGGGCATTGCGACAGGCGAGCACGAAACGCGATCGGATCGACTGGCTGCTCACCGCGATCCACGCGGTCGAGGATCTCGTGCATCCCAAGCTCGAAGCGCGGCAGGCGGCACGGAAAGACGCTTCCGAGCGCGAGCTGGACGAGGAGCTCGCGACGTGCCTGGAAGAGTTGCGCGGCGCCGCCGAGGAACTGGCGCAGTTGCGCAACCGGCTGACGATCGAGCGCCAGCGCTACGTCGAGCTGCTCGAATCGACGCCCGAGGCGTATCTCGAAATCGATGCGCGCGGCACCGTGCAGGAGGCGAATCGCGCCGCGGCGGCGCTGCTCGGGTGCGAAGAGGAGCCGCTCGTCGGCAAGCCGCTTGCCGCGTTCGTCGCCGAGGGCTTGCGCGCGGATCTGCGCCGCCGCATGTTCTCGCTCACCGAGAACGCTGGCGGCGGTGCTTTCGAACTGGAAACGTGCATCCAGCCGCGCGGCGGTCCTGCACTGCGGGCGCGGCTGCGGGCCGCTAGCGCTCGCGATGCGGGCGGGCGTGTGCAGGGCGCTCGCTGCCTGGTTCGGCCGCTCGCTGACGGGCCGCGCGAATCGGGCTAGACGCGCGGACGAAGTACTCGGGCAGTCGCTGCTCGGCTTGGACATCGGGCTGCCGATCGCCGAGTTGCGCGACGCGATCCGCGCGTGCGCCAACGGCACGTCGGCAATAGTTCGTTCGGGCCCCGCGCGAGCGGCCCGCTGGTTCATATCCGGCCCCGAGAATGACTCCTCCCCAGCGAGCGCACAAGCGCCGGGAGGAACCATGTTCGAGACTGCCATCGCGGATCCGGTGGCCGAGCGCGAAACCGCGCCCCGCCCCGCTTCCGAGCTACCCACCGTCGCCATCGTCGGACTCGGCTACGTCGGCCTGCCGGTCGCCGTCGCCTTCGGCCGCCACCGCTCGACGATCGGCTACGACCTGTCGACGAAGCGCATCCAGAGCCTGCGCCAGGGGATCGATGCAAGCGGCGAAGTGTCCTCGGCCGAGCTCGGGCAGGCGAAGAAGCTGCGCGCCACCGACGATCCGGCCGAACTCGCGCATGCCGACTTCGTCATCGTCGCGGTGCCGACGCCGGTCAATGCGGCGCGCCAGCCCGATCTCTCGCCGCTCGAATCGGCAAGCGAGACCGTCGGCCGGCACATGAAGGCGGGCGCGACGGTGATCTACGAATCGACCGTCTACCCCGGCGCCACCGAGGAAGTGTGCGTGCCGATCCTGGAACGCGCCTCCGGCATGCGCTGGCGGCAGGATTTCCACGTCGGCTACTCGCCCGAGCGCATCAATCCGGGCGACCGCGAGCACTCGTTCACGAAAATCGTCAAGGTCGTCTCCGGCGACGATGCCGAGACGCTGGAGAAAGTCGCCGCGCTCTACGGCTCGGTCATCCAGGCGGGCGTCTATCCCGCCTCGTCGATCCGCGTCGCCGAAGCCGCCAAGGTGATCGAGAACACGCAGCGCGACCTGAACATCGCGTTCGTGAACGAGCTGGCGATCATCTTCGAGAAGCTCGGCCTCGACACGATGGAAGTGCTGAAGGCGGCCGGCACCAAGTGGAACTTCATGAACTTCCGCCCGGGGCTCGTCGGCGGGCACTGCATCGGCGTCGATCCGTACTACCTGACCCACAAGGCGGAGCTCGCGGGCTATCACCCGGAGGTCATCCTCGCCGGGCGGCGCATCAACGACAGCATGGGGAGCCACATCGCGCGCAAGACCGTGCAGCAGATGATCCATGCGGGTCGCAACATCAAGGGCGCGCGCGTCAATGTGCTCGGGCTGACGTTCAAGGAGGACTGCTCCGACATCCGCAACACGAAAGTCATGGACATCGTTCGCGAGCTGGTCGAATACGGCATCGAGGTCTCGGTGCACGATCCGGCCGCCGACCCCGAGGAAGCGCTGCGCGAGTACGGACTGCGCCTTTGCTCGTGGGACACGCTGCCCGTCGCGGACGCACTGGTGCTTGCGGTGACTCATCGCCCGTTCCTGGAGCTGGCGCCGCGCGCGCTGATGCAGAAGATCGTGCGCCGCGGCTGCTTCATCGACGTGCGCTCCGCGTTCGATCCCGAGGCCTTCCGCCGCGAAGGCGTGAGCGTGTGGAGGCTGTAGCGCATCGGCCCCGGCCGAAGCTCCGCGTAGGCCTGTTCGCCGACCGCGGGACCCAACCCCGCTGGCTGGCAAGCGCGTTCGCCCGCGTCGCGTGCTCGGAATGCGCGGAGATCGCGGTGCTTGCGCACGGCGAGGCTCCGCCCGCACGCATGCCATGGCTGTGGCGTGCCTACGGCGCGCTCGACGCATCGATCTTCGGATCGGATTCCGACCTCT
>DASUMM010000011.1:0-3043 GCA_036277655.1 Burkholderiales bacterium
GGCGAGCGAGCCGCTGCCGCCGCTCGCCGTCGATCGGCGCGCGAACGACCCGCTTGCGGCACTGCGCGCGTTCCTTGCGAATGCCAACCTGCGCGTGCTCGTCGCCGCCGAGTCGCCGGGCCGTCGCGAAACCATGAGCAACTATTTCGCCGAGTACGGGCTGCACCCTGTGCCTTGCGCGAGCTTCGAAGCGTTCCTCCAATCGAGCGAGCGGTTCCAGCTCGCGGTGGCGCCGCTCGCCACCGGCTTCGCGCTGCCCGGCGAAGGCTGGTGCGTCGTCACCGAGACGGAGCTCTACGCCGGCACCGTGCGCCGGCGCGGCCGCGGCGCCGAGAAGCGCACCAACGTCGATGCAATGCTGCGCGACCTCTCCGAGCTCAAGGTGGGCGATCCGATCGTGCACGTCCAGCACGGCATCGGACGCTACCAGGGCCTCGCGACGCTCGACCTTGGCGACGGTCCGACGGAATTTTTGCTGCTCGAATACGAAGGCGCCGATCGCCTGTATGTGCCGGTATCGCAGCTCGCAGTGATCTCGCGCTATTCCGGCGCCCAGGCCGAGGAAGCGCCGCTGCACAAGCTCGGCAGCGGGCAATGGGACAAGGCAAAGGCGAGAGCGGCGAAGCAGGTGCGCGACACCGCGGCAGAGCTTCTCGCGCTGTATGCGAAGCGCGCAGCGCGCGAAGGCCATGCCTTCGAGATCCGCCCGCACGACCTGGATGCGTTCGCCGACGGCTTCGGCTTCGAGGAGACGCCCGACCAGGCCGCGGCGATCGAAGCGGTCGTCAGGGACATGGCGTCCGGCAAGCCGATGGATCGCCTGATCTGCGGCGATGTCGGGTTCGGCAAGACCGAGGTTGCGTTGCGCGCGGCGTACGTCGCGGTGTCCGGCGGCAGGCAGGTCGCGCTACTCTGCCCGACGACGCTGCTGGTGGAGCAGCATTTCCAGACCTTCGCCGACCGCTTCGCGGATACGCCCATCAAGCTCGCCGAGCTTTCGCGCTTCAAGACCGGCACGCAGCAGGCGCAGACCGTCAAGGATCTCGCCGAAGGCCGGATCGACATTGCGATCGGCACGCACAAGCTGCTGTCGCGCGACGTGAAGTTCGCACGGCTCGGCCTCGTCATCATCGACGAGGAGCACCGCTTCGGCGTGCGGCAGAAGGAGGCGCTGAAAGCGCTGCGAGCGGAGGTCGACGTGCTGACGCTCACTGCGACGCCGATCCCGCGCACGCTGGCGATGTCGCTCGAAGGTCTGCGCGATTTTTCGGTGATCGCAACCGCGCCGCAAAAGCGCCTCGCGATCAAGACGTTCGTGGCGCCGTTTTCCGAAGGCCTGATCCGCGAAGCGCTGCTGCGCGAGCTGCGGCGCGGCGGGCAGGTGTATTTCCTGCACAACGAAGTGGAGACGATCGAGCACATGCACGATCGCCTGGCGAAGCTGGTTCCGGAGGCACGCCTCGCAGTCGCGCATGGCCAGATGCGCGAGCGGGAGCTCGAGCGCGTGATGCGCGAGTTCTATGCGCAGCGCTTCAACGTGCTCATCTGCTCGACCATCATCGAGACCGGGATCGACGTGCCAACCGCCAACACGATCGTCATCCATCGCGCCGACCGCTTCGGCCTTGCGCAGCTGCACCAGCTGCGCGGCCGCGTCGGCCGCTCGCACCACCAGGCGTATGCGTACCTGCTGACGCCGCCCGAGGAGGCGCTCGGCGCACAGGCGAAGAAGCGCCTGGAAGCGATCCAGATGATGCAGGAGCTGGGCTCGGGCTTCTACCTCGCGATGCACGACCTCGAGATCCGCGGCGCCGGCGAAGTGCTCGGCGAGGACCAGTCGGGCGAAATCCAGGAAGTCGGGTTCGATCTTTACACGCGGATGCTCGAGCGCGCGGTGCGCGCGCTCAGGCGTGGAAAGGCGATCGACCTCGACCAGCCGGTCGACGTTTCCACCGAAATCAACCTGCATGCCCCGGCGCTGCTGCCGGAGAAGTATTGCAGCGACGTGCACGAGCGGCTTGCGCTCTACAAGCGCCTCGCCAGCTGCGAGACGCGCGAAGCGCTGGATGGGATGCGCGAAGAACTGGTCGACCGTTTCGGCGACCTGCCGGAGCCGGCGCGCGTGTTGCTCGATTCGCACCTGCTGCGCATTCTCGCCCGCACGGTCGGCGTCGCCCGCATCGATGCGACGCACGAATCGGTGCAGCTGCAGTTCGAGGAAAAGCCTTCGATCGAGCCGGAAAAAGTAATCCGCCTGGTGCAACGGCGGCGCTCGCTGCGCTTTACCGGAAAAGACCGGCTGCGCATGGAGGCGAAGCTGCCGGAGTGGCAGGAGCGGGTCGGCGCAGTGAAGGACCTGCTGCAGGAACTGGCCGCCTGAAGCGATGAACCTCGTCGTGCAGGGTACGGTGCTTTCGGCGGAATCACTCGCCCGCGTCGCTTCACTTGCCAATGCAGACGCCACCGTTTCGCTGGACGCTACCGCGTGGCGCTTTCCGAACGCCCGGCAAAGCCCGGAAGTCGAAGCCTGGTGCGAAGCGCACGCGGTCGATTGCGCCTGGGTGCCGGAGGGTCGCCGGCTCGCGGACCTGCGCCTGGTTGCGATGGACATGGATTCGACGATGGTGACCATCGAGAGCATCGACGAGATGGGCGAGTTGCTCGGCATCCGCGACCGCATCGCGGCGGTGACCGCGCAGGCGATGCACGGCGGGATCGGTTATCCCGAGTCGCTGCGACGCCGCGTCTCGCTGCTCGCAGGGCTGGAAGAGCACGCGCTCGAGAAAATCTGCGAGGAGCGCATGCATCTTTCCCCCGGCGCCGAGAGCCTGGTGCGGCGCTGTCGCGATCTCGGAATCAGAACGCTTCTCGTTTCGGGCGGCTTCCGCTTTTTCACCGACTGGCTGCAGCAGCGCCTCGGCATCGATGCCGTGCTGTCGAACGATCTCGAGATCGAGGGAGGCCGTCTCACCGGCCGCGTGCTCGGCGCGATCGTCGACGGCGATGCGAAGGCCGCGCGGCTGCGCGACGAAATCGAGCGGCA
>DASUMM010000012.1:0-5497 GCA_036277655.1 Burkholderiales bacterium
GCGGAGAACAGCTACGCGCGCGTCAAGTTCAGCGATGGCGGCGAAGTCGTGCTGCGGCCGGCGAGCCAACTGAAGATCGACGCCTTCAAGTTCGACGCGCAGCGCCCGCAGGCCGACGGCATGTTGCTTTCGCTGCTGAAAGGCGGCATGCGCTCGGTGACGGGATTGCTGGGACGGCGCAACCCGGCCTCGATGCGCGTGGCGACGCCAAGTGCGACGATCGGCATCCGCGGCACCACGTTCCACGCGGAGCTCGGTGGCCCCGGCACCGAGCTGCCGCCCGGGCTGCACGTGCAGGTGATCGATGGCGTGATCAACCTCTCGAACCAGGGCGGCAGCCAGAATTTCAGCGCCGGCCAGTTCGGCTTCGTGCCGAACTTCAACCAGCCGCCGGTGGTCGTGCCGTCCAATCCGGGCATCCAATTCACCCCGCCGCCGTCATTTGCCGGGCCGGCAGGGGCCATCGGGGGAGTGGGCAAGAGCGGGGGACTCGAGTGCAGTATCTAACAAGAACAAACCGAACTGACAGACACCATACAACCCGCCGTCGCATCCGCCGCCTGATTGGCGGGGGTATGACGCTTGCGCTCGTCGGCGCCGGCCTCATTGCGCCGTATGCGGCGTACGCGCAGGCGCCCACGGCGGCACCTGCCCCAGTGGAGCTGCGTTTCGATATCTCGCGCTACCGCGTCGAGGGCAATACGCTGCTGCCGCAAGAGGAGGTCGACCGCGTGGTGGCGCCGTTCGTGGGCCAGCGCCGCGACTTCGGCGACGTGCAGCGCGCGCTCGAAGCGCTGCAGGAAGCCTATCGGGTACGCGGCTATAGCGCCGTGCAGGTGTACCTGCCCGAGCAGGAACTAGCGCGCGGCGAAGTGCAGCTGCGCGTGGTCGAAGCAAGGATCGCGAAGCTCGAAGTGAGCGGCAACAAGTTCTTCGACGAAGCGAACATCCGGCGCAGTCTCCCGGCACTTGCGGCAGGCGCTACGCCGAACGCAAACGTGGTGGCGAAGAACCTGAAGCTTGCGAACGAAAACCCCGCCAAGCAGACGAACGTCGTGCTGCGAGCTGGCGCCAAGGAGGGCGAAGTCGATGCGCGCGTCGACGTCGTCGACGAGAGTCCGAGCAAGTGGTTCCTGACGCTCGACAACACCGGCACGCCGCAGACCGGCTATCACCGCGTTGGAGTGGGCTACCAGCACGCCAACCTCGCCAATCGCGATCACGCGATCACGCTGCAGTACGTGACCTCGGTGGAAGAGCCTTCGCAGGTCGGCATCTACAGCATCGGCTATCACCTGCCGCTCTACCACCTCGGCGCATCGATGGACTTCGTCGCGGGCTACTCCGATGTCGATGCCGGCTCGACGCAGACTCCCTCGGGTGCGCTCACCTTCAGCGGTCGCGGTGGCGTGGTCGGCGTGCGCTACAACTGGCACCTCGACCACCACGCCGGCTACGACCACAAAATCGTCTTTGGGCTCGACCATCGCATGTACCGCAACGCCTGCTCGCTCGGCACGTTCGGGCCGGCGGGCTGCGGCGCGGCGGCGGCGACGTTCAACCTGACGCCTGTGTCCGCTACTTATGCCGGGACCTATACGTATCCGAGCGGGCGCGTAGCTTTTTACGCCGGGGCTTCCGCCAACATCGGCGGCGGCTCCAGGGGCGACACCGCGGCGCTCGCGGCGGCGAGAGCAAACGCCGACGCCCACTACTGGCTTGCACGCGCCGGGCTCGACTGGGGCCAGGCGCTGCCAGGCGATTGGCAACTGCGCGCGCGCCTGGATGCGCAGCACGCCGACGAAGTGCTCGTGCCGCCGGAGCAGTTCGGCATCGGCGGCGCCAATTCGGTGCGCGGCTTCCTCGAGCGCGAGCGCGCGGACGATCGCGGACACTTCGGCTCGCTCGAGCTGTACACGCCCGAGCTCGCTGCGAGCGTCGGGCTGAAGGACTGGAACCTGCGGCTGCTTGCGTTCTACGACTTCGGGCGCGTCGTGCGCATCGATCCGCTGCCGGGCGAACAGCATCGCGACGGCATCGCCTCTGCGGGCATCGGTGTTCGCGTTGCACTCCCCAAGCGCTTCTCGCTTCGCTTCGACGTCGCGAACATCGTCGACCCGGGCGGCACGCGCGAGCGCAACCACACCCGCTTCAGCTTCGGCTCGGTCCTTTCGTTCTAGGGCGGGCCACGCCGATCGCAGGCGCTATTGGGCCGTCTCGCGCCCAATCGGCGCGAACGCGATCACGTGGTCCACATCGAGGCGGATCCCGATGCGCTCGCCGAGCGCGTGATTGTGGTGGCTCGGCACCAGCGCAAGCACCTTGCGCCCGCTTTCCAGCCGCAGCGTGTAGAGGATCTCGGCACCGCGAAACGCCTTGTGCACCACTTCGGCCTGCATCGGCGAAGCGTCGTCGTGCACCACGTCGTCGGGCCGCAGCAGGATCTCGGCCGAGCAGCCGCGGCCGCACGCGTCGCAGCCGATGCGGCACTCGTGCGGGATGTTGCCGGCGAGCACGCCCATCTCGATCTCGACGCTGCCCGGATTGAGCACCTTCGCCGGCAGGAACACGCCCTGGCCGACGAAGTCGGCGACGAAGCGGTTCACCGGCCGGTGATACAGGTTGTAGGCCGAGTCCCACTGCTGGATGCGGCCCTCGTGCAGGATGCCGATCTCGTCGGCGATCGCGAAAGCCTCCTGCTGGTCGTGCGTCACCAGCACCGCGGTGGTGCCGGAAGCCTTCAGGATCTCGCGCAGCTCGAGCGAGAGCCGCTCGCGCAGGTCGACATCCAGGTTCGAGAACGGCTCGTCGAGCAGCAGCAGCTCCGGCCGCGGGGCGAGCGCGCGCGCAAGCGCGGTGCGCTGCTGCTGGCCGCCGGAAAGCTGGTGCGGGAACTTGTCGAGCGCGGCGCCGATGCCAACCAGCTCGCCCAGCTCCGCGACGCGGGCATCGGCATCACGGCGCGAAAGCCCTCGCAGGCCGAAGCGCAGGTTGTCGCGCACGCTCAGGTGCGGAAAGAGCGCGTAGTCCTGGAACACCATGCCGATCCGGCGCCGCTCCGGCTCGAGCCGATAGCCGGGACGCGTTGCGACTTCGCCGCTGATGCGGATTTCGCCGGCGCTCACCGGCTCGAATCCGGCGATGCCGCGCAGCAGCGTCGTCTTGCCGCAGCCGCTCGGCCCGAGGATGCAGCCGATCGAGCCGCGCTCGAGCGCGAACGAGACGTCGCGGACGACGATCTGCGCGCCGTATCGCAGCTCGACCGTGCGCAACTCGAGGACCGGCGTTCCATTCTGCATAGTCGAGCAGATGATAACAGTTCCTATTTGGATTGCCGGGTCCATTCTCGACTGCTACGCTTCCCGCACCCTGCATGAATCCTGCGATCTCCGGGCCGGCGCTTCCTCGCCATCGCGCATGGCCGGGCTCCTGGCTGAGCGCCGGCGCGCTCCTCGTCGCCATGCTCGTCGCAGTCCCGGTGCTGGTGGTGGTGCTGAACCTTTTCGTGCCGCGCGGCGAGACCTGGGCGCACCTGGCGAGCACCGTGCTGCCGGAATACGTGCTCAACACGTGCATCCTCGCCGCGCTGGTCGCGACCGGCGTGATCGTGGTCGGAGTCGGCTGCGCGTGGCTCGCGAGCGCGTGCCGTTTCCCGATGGCCGGCTTCTTCCAGTGGGCGTTGCTGCTGCCGCTCGCCACGCCGGCCTACGTGATGGCGTATGCCTATACCGACTTCCTGCAGTTCTCGGGGCCGCTGCAAAGCGCGTTGCGGGCGGCGACCGGCTGGCGCGCGGGCGACTATTGGTTTCCCGATGTGCGCTCGCTCGGCGGCGCGGCGTTCGTGCTGACGTTCGTGCTCTACCCCTATGTCTACTTGCTTGCACGCACGGCATTTCTCGAGCGCTCGGCATCGGCGCAGGAATCCGCGCGCCTGCTCGGCTACGGGCCGTGGAGCTCGTTCTTTCGCATCGCGCTGCCGCTCGCGCGGCCGGGCATCGCGGCCGGCACCGCGCTCTGCCTGATGGAAACGCTCGCCGATTATGGCGCGGTCGCCTACTTCGGCGTCGACACGTTCTCGACCGGAATCTTTCGCGCCTGGTTCTCGCTCGGCGACCCGGTGGCGGCGGCGCAGCTCGGCGCGCTGCTGCTCGCCGGCGTCGCGGCCGTCCTCACGCTCGAGCGTCTCGCGCGGGGCGGCGCGGCTTTCCATTCGACGAGCGCAAGGCGCGCCGCAAGTCATTCGCTTTCGGGCGCCAGGGCGCTCGGCGCGTGGGTGGCGTGCATCACGCCGCTCATGCTCGGATTCGTGCTGCCGGCGGCGTTGCTCGTTCGCCTCGCACTGCAGGAGCAGGAGATCGCGGTCGGCGCCCGCTTTGCGCGCCTCGCGTGGAACAGCCTGACGCTCGCTGCGCTCGCCGCCGTGCTGGCGGTCGCTTGCGCACTCATCGTTGCGTACGCCGTGCGAGCGAGGCCTGGTTTCGCGGAGCGGGCGGCGAGCCGGATCGCCGGCTTCGGCTATGCGATTCCCGGTGTCGTCATCGCGGTCGGCGTGATGGTGCCTCTGTCCAGTCTGGATCGCTGGATCGGCGGCGGCGCGCTGCTTTTTTCGGGAACGATCGTTGCGCTGCTCTACGCCTATCAGGTGCGGTTCCTGGCCGTCGCGTTACAGAGCATAGAGGCCGGACTGGCGCGCATCCGCCGCAGCATGGACGACGCGGCGCGCATTCTCGGCGCCGGGCCGGCGGCGACGCTTGCGCGCGTGCATGCGCCGCTGCTTGCCCGCAGCCTCATGGCGGCGGCGCTGCTCGTCTTCGTCGACGTGATGAAGGAACTGCCGGCGACGCTCGCGCTGCGGCCGTTCAATTTCGATACGCTCGCGGTGCAGACGTTCAACTTCGCCAAGGACGAGCGGCTCGCCGAAGCCTCGATCCCGGCGCTTGCGATCGTCGCGGTGGGACTGATTCCGGTGTACCTGCTCGCGCGAGGGCTGGCGCGGGAGCGCTGATTAGCGCCATCCCGCGCGGTCGTACATCTTCTGCGCGATCGGCTGATTGCGGCCGAGCGCGCTCACGTTGAGCGCGTCGGCCTTGAAGGTGCCGAGCGAGGCGAGCGCCGGGTTGTCCGTCTTGACGGAGGGGACCGCGGGAAATTCGTTGTTGCCGTCGGCGAAGTAGCGCTGCGCTGCGTCGCTCGCAAGATACTCTAGGAACGCGATCGCTTCTGGGCGGTGCGGAGCGTTCTTCAGCACGCCGGCGCCGGAGATGTTCACGTGCGTGCCGCGACCGTCCTGGTTCGGCCACACGACGCCGGTCTTGGCGACGACTTCGCGCTCGTCGGGCTTGTGCGATTTCGCAAGCCGCGCGTAGTAGTACGTATTCGAGATCGACACCGCGCATTCGCCGGCCGCCACTGCCTTGATCTGGTCGGTATCGCCGCCCTTCGGGGCGCGGGCAAAATTCGCCGCCACGCCGCGCGCCCATTCCTCGGTCTTTGCCTC
>DASUMM010000013.1:0-3865 GCA_036277655.1 Burkholderiales bacterium
CGCGCGCGCCGAAATCCTGCGGCAGCGCCCCGCTGCTGCGGCGCTTGAATTCGGCTGCCACTTCCGGATGCTCCTTCTCGTAGGCGGCAAAAAGCTTCGCCCAGCGCTGCTCGATGCGCTTTCCGGCCTGGCGCGCATCCCAGCCCTGGTACACCGCCTGCGGGATTTCGAACGGCGCGTGCGGCCAGCCGATCGCCTCTCGGGTGGCGGCAACCTCCGCTGCCCCGAGCGGGGCGCCGTGCGCGGCGCCGGTGTTCGCCTTGTTGGGTGCGCCCTTGGCGATCACCGTCTTGCAGCAGATCAACGTCGGACGCTCTTTCTCCCGCCGGGCCTTGCCGAGCGCTCGGTGCACGGCTTCGACGTCATGGCCGTCGACGTCCGCGATCACCTGCCATCCGTAGCCGGCAAAGCGCTTCGGCACGTTATCGGTGTACCAGTGATCGATCGGGCCTTTCTCCGAATCGATCGAGATGCGGTTGTCGTCGTAAATTGCGATCAGTTTTCCCAGCGCGAGCGTGCCGGCGAGCGAGCACGCTTCGTGCGAAATCCCTTCCATCATGCAGCCGTCGCCCAGGAAGACGTATGTGTAGTGATCGACGATGTCGTAGCCGGGTCGGTTGAATTCGGATGCAAGCAGTTTTTCAGCAATCGCCATGCCCACCGCGTTGGAGACCCCCTGGCCGAGCGGGCCGGTCGTCGTTTCGACGCCGGGCGCGCATCCATACTCCGGGTGTCCCGGCGTCATCGAGCCCAGCTGGCGAAAGCGTTTCAGTTGCTCGAGCGGCAGGTCGTAGCCGGTGAGATGCAGCAGCGCATACAGCAGCATCGAGCCATGCCCGTTGGACAGCACGAACCGGTCGCGGTTCGGCCAGGACGGATTCGCCGGGTTGTGTCGCAGGTGACGACGCCAGAGCGCCACTGCGATCTCTGCCATGCCCATCGGCATGCCCGGATGCCCGGACTTCGCCGCCTCGACCGCATCCATCGCGAGCGCACGGATCGCATTGGCCAAGTCGCGCTCGGTCGCCGGCGGATTCATTCGCAAGGGCCGCGGGAAGGGAAAAATTCGGGAGCGCGGATTATATCGGCGTTCCTGTAATCTGCGCGCCATGGAAATGCCCTTCATGTCGCCGCCCGAGTTCAGCACCGGGCGCGCGCCCGAGTCGCTCGAGGGTCCCGGCGACTGGTTCGTTTTTCAAGGCGACCGCCTGCTCGTCGAAATGGGTCCGCCGACCCCCGCGCCGGACGATCCGCGCATCGGCTCGCGGCCGGCGTGGGCGCGTCTTGCGTTGCAGAAACGCAACATCGACCCCAAGATCTTGGGGTTCTCTCCAGAACGAGCCCTATACATTGGGTCCCTGCAAGGCACGCCCTGCTTTGCTGTCGAAGCGCCGAAGGACGCGCACGCGCCGCAAGGGTACGGCTGGGCCGGCCTGCGGTCGCTGTTCACCGTGCTGCCGGATGCGCATTTCGCGCTTGCCGGGCGTGCGATCCAGCTGATCGACTGGGACCGCACGCACCGTTTCTGCGGGCGTTGCGGCACTCCGACCGAGGCAAAGCCGGAGGAGCACGCGCGCGTCTGCCCGGCCTGCAAGCTTTCGGTGTATCCGCGCATCGCGCCCGCGGTGATGGCGCTCGTGCGGCAGGAACGGCGCGTGCTGCTTGGTCGCAGCCCGCATTTCCCGCCCGGAATGTTCAGCGCGCTCGCGGGCTTCGTCGAGCCGGGCGAGACGCTCGAGCAGTGCGTGGCGCGCGAGCTCGAAGAAGAAGTCGGCGTGCAGGTGTCGCAGATTCGCTACTTCGCGAGCCAGCCGTGGCCGTTTCCGCACTCGCTGATGATCGCGTTCGTCTGCGACTGGCACAGCGGCGACATCCGGCCGCGCGAGGGAGAAATCGAGGACGCGCAATGGTTCGACGTATTGCAATTGCCGAAGCTTCCCAGCAGAATCTCAATCGCTCGCCGATTGATCGATGCGGTCACCGGAGAGATGAAAGCGCAACTCGCGTAAACCGAGGGTCGTAAACGAATTGAACAAGCGCGAAGTGCACAGCTCCCCGCGCAGCGGGGCTGAAGGCGCAACCCGGAGAATTCGGCGGGCTGCGCCTTTTTCGTTTTGGGAGGGGAAACGGCGATGGATGGCGAGCACCTGATCACGGAGCCGCTCAATGACTCGACCGGCTTTTACATCCGGGCGACGCGGAAGCTCGGCGAGTGGCAGACGCGGCTGCAGAAGCTCGAGATCTACGAGACGCCGCAATACGGGCGCATGCTCCGGCTCGGCGGTTGCAACCTGACTTCCGAGCGCGAAGAGTTCGTCTACCACGAGAACCTGATCCACCCGGCACTCACGGCGCAGCTTGCGCCGCGCAAGGTGCTGATCCTGGGCGGCAGCCACGGCGGATCGGCGGAAGAGGCGCTGAAGCACCCGTCGATCGAGCAGGTCACGCTGTGCGAGGCCGACGAAGAAGCGATTCGCATCGCGCGCGAGCACCTGCCGACGGTGCATGGCGGCGTCTTCGACAATCCCCGGCTGCGAATCGCAGTGCGCGAAGGCGCAGGGTTTCTACGCGAGACGCCGGAACGTTACGACCTGATCGTGCTCGACCTCAATGCGGCGCCGGCCGAAGCGCTCCATTCGAGCGAGTTCCTCGGCCACTGCCGCATGGCGCTTGCGCTGGGTGGCGCGCTCGTGCTGCAGCTCGGGCCGCCGATGGCCCGCCCCGACCGCGTGGCGGAGCTCGCGCAGCGCCTGAACGGCATTTTCCGCATCGTGCGCCCCTACACCGTCCATGTGCCGCTCTTTGGCAGCCAGTGGGCGATGGCGGTGTGCTCCGACAAGCTCGATCCGAAAGCGCTCACCGCGGACGAGATCGACCGGCGCATCGAGGCGCGCCGGCTGCAGGATCTGCGCTTCTATAACGGCGAGACGCACGAAGGCGTGTTCGCCCTGCCGAACTACCTGCGCGACCTGGTGACCCCGCCGCGGCTGAAGCTCCAGGCACGCGGCCGCCGGCTGGGCGTCGTCCAGGCCGTCGCCAAATAAAGGGGTCAGGACCCTTTCTACTCGATCCCGCGCAGCACCTCGCGCGCGACCCCGAACAGCTGGTCGATCTCCGATTTCTGGATGATGAGCGGCGGGGCAAACGCGAGCACGTCGCCGGTCGAGCGAATGTAGGCACCCTTCTCAAAAGCCTTCAGGTGCGCTTCGAACCCGCGCGCACCCACCTTGCCTGGGCGCGGTGCCAGCTCGATCGCCGCAATCAGGCCGAGGTTACGGATGTCGATGACGTTCGGGCAATCGCGCATCGAATGCGCGGCGTCCTCCCAGTACTTCGCCAGCTCGCCGACCCGGGTCAGCAAACCCTCTTCCTCATAGACGTCCATCGTTCCCAAGCCTGCCGCGCAGGCAACCGGATGCGCCGAATACGTGTACCCATGCGGCATCTCGATCGCGTTTTCCGGGCCAGTCATGAATGACTGGTACAGGTCTTCCCTCATGAACACGGCGCCCATCGGCACCGTGCCGTTGGTGATCCCCTTGGCGGTCGTGATCAGGTCGGGCATCACGCCGAAATAGTCGGCGGCGAAAGGTTTGCCAAGCCGGCCCCACGCGTTGATCACCTCGTCGAAGATCAGCAGGATGCCGTGCTTGTCGCAGATCGAGCGCAGCCGCTCCAGGTACCCCTGCGGCGGCACATAGACGCCCGCCGAGCAGGCCACCGGCTCGACGATGACGGCGGCAATCGTCGAAGGGTCATGCAGCTGGCAGAGCCGCTCGAGATCGTCGGCAAGCTCAGCGCCGTGCTTCGGCTGGCCGCGCGAGAACGCATTCTTCGCCGGGTCGTGGGTGTGCCGGATGTGATC
>DASUMM010000014.1:0-10002 GCA_036277655.1 Burkholderiales bacterium
ATCGATTTCGACGCAAGCGTCAACCGGTCGACGAACGCGGCATCCGCTCCGCTCGCTTTTGCATGCGCGACGTCTGCGTTGTTGGCTTCGGCGAGTTGCGCCGAGCGCGCGCGGATTTCCGCCGCCATGGCGCGCAGCGCCTGGTTCTTGGTTGCGGTGCTCGCCTGCGCGAGTGCGCGCGACGCGGCGCGCGCTGCGCGCCCGAGGTCCCGCATGTAAGTCGCAACGTCAAGCGACGCGGCGTTGTCCATGGATGAATTCTAACCCCAGCCTCGCAAGCTCCTCCCACACATCGCCCGCCGCGACGCCCTTCACCATGCGGTCGACGCGCGCCGCATGCGCGAGCGCGCGATCGATCGCCGGCTTGCGATGGCGGCCGAGCGCGGCCTGCAGCACGGCCTGCCGCGCGCCCCACACCCGCTGCTCACGCATCAGCGCATCGACTGCGCGACCCGATTCGCGGCCTGCCAGGATTGCCGCGAGCGCGCGCAGATCCTCGGCGAGCGACCAGAGCACGAGCGCGGCAGCTTCGCCTTCGCCGTGCAGCCCGTCGAGCACGCGCAGGTATCGCGCCAGGTCGCCGGAAAGGAGCGCGCCGGGCGCATCGTGCACGTCGTAGCGCGCCACGTTTGCCACCGACTGCTCGACGTGTGCGAGGGAAAGCTCGCCCGGCGGCGCAAGGAGCGCGAGCTTCTGCACTTCCTGGTGCGCCGCAAGCAGATTTCCTTCGACGCGGTTGGCGAGGAATTCGAGCGCATCCGGGGCGACGCGCTGGCCGTTGCGCGCCAGGCGCGCGGCGATCCATTGCGGCAGGCGGGCGCGATCGAGCGGCCAGACGTCGACCACCGCGCCGGCTTCGCGCAAAGCGCCGAACCAGCCGCCGCCCTGCGTGGTGCGGTCCAGGCGCGGCAGCGAAACCAGCGTGACGTCCGACTGCGAGAGCCGCTCGCAATAGCGTTCGATCGCCGCCGCACCTTCGGTTCCCGGCTTGCCGCTTGGCATCCGCAACTCGATCAGCCGGCGGCCGCCAAAAAGCGACTGGCTTGCGCCAGCATGCGAGAGGGCGCTCCAGTCGAATCCGCGCTCGACCTGCAGCACGACGCGCTCCTCGCACCCGCCGCGTCGCGCCGCAGCGCGCACGGCATCGGCGGCTTCGAGCGCGAGCAGCGGCTCGTCGCCGTGGATCGTATAAAGGGCTTCGAGGCGCTTTGCGAGGTGCGCTTCGAGCTGTTCGGCGCGCAGTTGCACGCGCTTACGCGGTGGGTTTTCGCGCGCTCGAGAGCCTGCGCATGATCTGCCGCACCATGTCGGCCTGCATCTCGCGGTAGAGCAGCTGCTCTTCGGTTTCCTTGGCGAGGATTTCGGCGTCGTTGAACGTGAAGTCGCGCGCGAGTTGCAGCGTCGCCGGCGCGAGGTATTCGCCGCCCTTGCCGTCGTGGACGCGGAACGTGACGACGTAGATCAGCCGGAACTCGCGCACGCGCGCGCTCGCCGAGAGCGAAAGGATCTCCTTCTGCCGCGCTTCCTGGAGGAATTCGAGCACCGCCTGGGCACCCTTCGGATCGTCGAGCACGGTGGTCCGCGAGCCTGCTTCGATGTTGCGCTTCAGGTCGAGCCCGATGCCGCCGGAAGCCGGCAGGTAGAGCGTCTCGAACGGCAGCTCGGCGGTGCCTTTCAGGCGAAAACCGCAGGCCGAGACGAGGAGCAGGACGACGAAGAGAAGGTTGCGCATCAGACGACGATGTTGATCAGGCGGCCCGGCACGACGATCACCTTGCGGATCGAGAGGTCCGCAATGTAACGCTTCACGACGTCGCTTGCGCGAACCATCGATTCGACTTCGCGCGACTCGAGCGCCTTCGGTACTACCAGCGTGCCGCGCTTCTTGCCGTTCACCTGCACGACATACTCGATCTCATCTTGCTCGAGCGCCTTCGGGTCGGGCTCGGGCCATTGGGCCTTCATCACATCCTCCCCGAAGCGCAGTTCGCGCCACAGGGTGTGGCAGATATGGGGAGTAATCGGCGCGAGCAGCCGCAGAAGGATTGACAGTCCGTCTTCCGTGGTGCGGTTCCTCCCTCCACGGAACCGCTCGAGCGCGTTCAGCATCTTCATCGCGGCCGAGGCGACAGTGTTTAACTGATGTTTCGACAAATCGTAGTTCGCCTGCTTCAACACCGAATGGATTTCGAAGCGGGTGGCCCTTGCGAGATCCTCCGCCATGATGGGCCCCGGCTCATCGAACTTCGCACAATAGGCCCACAGCCGCTTCAGGAACCGCGACGAGCCTTCGACGCCTTCGTCCGACCATTCGAGCGTGTTGGTCGGCGGCGAAGCGAAGATGACGAAGAAGCGCGCGGTGTCGGCGCCGTAGCGCTCGATCAGCTGCTGCGGGTCGACCCCGTTGTTCTTCGACTTCGACATCGTGCCGAGGCCGTCGTAGGCGAGCGTTGCGCGATCGGAGCGCCGAATGCCACCGCAGATCCGGCCCTTCGCGTCGCGCTGCGGTTCCACTTCCGACGGGTGCACCCACTCGCGCCGGCCTTCGGGCGTCTCCAGATAGAACGATTCGGCGAGCACCATTCCCTGCGTGAGCAGGTTGGTGAAGGGCTCGGACACCTCCAGCAGCTTTTCATCCCGCATGACGCGCTGGAAGAAGCGTGAATAGAGCAGATGCAGGATCGCGTGCTCGATGCCGCCGATGTACTGATCGACCGGCATCCAGTAGCGGGCGCGCTCGTCGACCATCTGGCGCTCGTTGTCGACGCATGCGAAGCGCGCGAAGTACCACGATGAATCGACGAAGGTGTCCATCGTGTCGGTCTCGCGCCGCGCTGGCTTGCCGCACGACGGGCACGGAGTCGAGGTGAATTCCGGCATCTTGGCGAGCGGGTTCCCGGTGCCGTCGGGCACCAGGTGCTCAGGCAGCACCACGGGCAACTGCTCATCGGGCACCGGAACATCCCCGCAGGCCGGGCAATGCACGATCGGCACCGGGCAGCCCCAATAGCGCTGGCGCGAGATGCCCCAGTCGCGCAGGCGCCACTGCACCTGCTTTTCGCCCAGGCCCTTGGCGCGCAGGTCGGCGGCGATCGCATCGACCGCCTCCTGGTAGGCAAGCCCGTCGTACTTGCCGGAGTGGATGCAGGTGCCGTACTCGGCGTACTCCGCTCGCCAGGGCGCAGGCACTGTGTCGCCGAGCGGATGGCGGATCACCGGTTTGATCGGCAGGCCGTAGCGCAGCGCGAAGTCGAAGTCGCGCTCATCGTGTGCCGGCACCGCCATCACCGCGCCTTCGCCGTACCCCATCAGCACGTAGTTCGCCACCCAGACGGGGATCGGCTCGCCGGTGAGCGGGTGCTCGCAGGTCAATCCGGTGGGGAGGCCCTTCTTTTCGATCTGCGCCAGCTCGGCTTCGACGAACGCCCCGCGCCTGCATTCCTCGAGGAACGCCGCGACTTTCGGGTCGCGCCTTGCCGCCCATGCGGCGATCGGGTGCTCGGCCGCGACCGCGCAGAACGTCGCGCCGGCGAGCGTGTCGGCGCGCGTCGTGAATACCCAGAGGAGTTTCTTTTCGCCATCGAGTTCATACGGAAAGGCGAGCCGCACGCCTTCGGACCGCCCGATCCAGTTCTTCTGCATCAGCCGCACGCGCTCGGGCCACCCGGGCAGCTCATCCAGCGCCGCGAGCAGCTCCTCGGCGTACGCCGTGATGCGCAGGAAGTACATCGGGATCTCGCGCTTTTCCACCAGCGCGCCGGTGCGCCAGCCGCGGCCGTCGATCACTTGCTCGTTGGCAAGTACCGTCTGGTCGACTGGATCCCAGTTGACGACGCCGGTCTTCTTGTAGGCAAGGCCCTTGCGGAAGAGGCGGGTGAAGAACCACTGGTTCCACCGGTAGTACGACGGATCGCACGTCGCGAGCTCGCGGTCCCAGTCGAGCGCAAACCCGAGCGCCTGCAGCTGGCGCTTCATGTAGGCGATGTTGTCGCGGGTCCAGCGCGCCGGTGGCACGCCGTTCGCCATGGCGGCATTCTCGGCCGGCAGCCCGAACGCATCCCAGCCCATTGGCTGCAGCACATTCTCGCCGCGCATCCGGTGATACCGCGTCAGCACGTCGCCGATGGTGTAGTTGCGCACGTGCCCCATGTGCAGCTTCCCCGAGGGGTACGGAAACATCGACAGGCAGTAGAACTTGGGCCTGGCGCGGTCCTCGGTCACGGCGAACGAGCGGTGCGATTGCCAGAACGACTGCGCATCGCGCTCGACTTCGCGGGGATCGTAACGGTCCTGCATTCTTTTTTGCCTGCTGCGTGACAAAGTTGGCAGAAAGCCGATTATACGGACGCATCCATGACGGCCGACCGTGCGTAAATTCGGCGTCGCTCATTTGGGGAAACGATGAAACGCCTTTGGCGGGCATTTCTTGCCGCTGCGCTCGCTTTTGCGACGCCGGGTGCGCTTGCCGCTCCGGCAGCGGCGATCGATCGTGTGCAGGGGCCAGCGTGGATCGATCGTGCCGGCAAGGAAATGCCGGCGACGCCCGGGACGGAACTCATCGTCACCGACGTGGTGCGCACCGGCGCGAAGGCGAGGGTGTACCTCAAGCTCGGCGAAGGCAGTACCGTGAAGCTTGGCGAGAACGCACGCCTTGCGCTCCTTGATCTGACGCCGGAACGAGGTGGCGTTTTCCGCGCGGTGCTCGATGTCGTCGCCGGTGCGTTCCGCTTTACGACCGCAGCGGTGCAGAAGCCGCGCAAGCGGGACGTGAAGATCCGCATCGCCACCGCCACCGCAGGCATCCGGGGCACCGACGTGTGGGGCCGCGCGAGACCCGACGAGGAGATCATTTGCCTGATCGAGGGTCGCGTCGAAGTGGCCGCGGCGAACGAAAGACCGGTGGTGATGGCGAAGCCGCGGCAGTTCTACAAGCGGGTGAAGGGCAAGACGCAGCCGCTCGCAACGATCAGCGCCGAGCAGCTCGCGCAATGGGCGCGCGAAACCGAGATCGAATAGCGGGCCGCCCGTATAATTCGAAGCGCTTTGTCGCTTCACCTCGAACATCTCAACCCCGAGCAGTTCGCGGCAGTCACCGCTCCCGACCGGCACGCGCTGATCCTCGCCGGCGCCGGCAGCGGCAAGACGCGCGTGCTGACCACGCGCATTGCATGGCTCGTCCGCGAGGGCCGCGTCTCGCCCGGCGGAATCCTCGCGGTGACGTTCACCAACAAGGCCGCGCGCGAGATGCTTGCGCGCGTCGCGGCGATGCTGCCGATCAACCCGCGCGGCATGTGGATCGGCACCTTCCACGGCCTCGCCAACCGCATGTTGCGGCTGCATTATCGCGACGCCGGCCTGCCGCAAACGTTCCAGATTCTCGATTCGCAGGACCAGCTCGCCGCCGTGAAGCGGATGTTGAAGCGCCTGCAGGCCGACGAAGACCGCTTCCCGCCGCGCGAAGTGCAGCTCTTCATCAACGCGCAGAAGGAAGAGGGTTTGCGTGCGCGCGACGTCCACCTGACCGATGAGCGCACGCGCCGCTTTGCCGACTACTTCGCCGCGTACGACGAGCAGTGCCAGGCCGAGGGCGTGGTCGACTTCGCCGAGCTGCTGCTGCGCGCCTACGAGCTGCTGGCGCGGAACGAGCTACTGCGCGAGCACTACGGCGAGCGCTTCCAGCACATCCTGATCGACGAGTTCCAGGATACCAACCGGCTGCAATACCGCTGGCTGAAGCTGCTTGCCGGCGCGCATACGAGCCTGTTTGCGGTCGGCGACGACGATCAGTCGATCTATGCGTTCCGCGGCGCGCACTCGGCGAACATGGGCGAATTCGAGCGCGAGTTCCGGGTCGAGCGGGTCATACGGCTCGAACAGAACTACCGCTCGTACGGCAACATCCTGGATGCGGCGAATGCGCTGATCGCAAACAACCGCAAGCGCCTCGGCAAGAACCTGTGGACCGCGAGCGGCAAGGGCGAAGCGCTGCGCGTCTTCGAAGCGACGTCCGATGGCGACGAGGCACGCTTCATCGTCGAGGAGGTGCAGGCGCTTGCGCGCGACGGCCAGCGCCTCGGCGAGATCGCGGTGCTCTACCGCTCCAACGCGCAATCCCGGGTGCTCGAGCATGCGCTCTTCGGTGCCTCGATTCCGTACCGCGTGTATGGCGGCTTGCGGTTCTTCGAGCGCGCCGAGGTGAAGCATGCGCTCGCCTACCTGCGGCTCGTTGCATCCTCCGACGACGACAATGCGTTCCTGCGCATCGTCAATTTCCCGCCGCGCGGAATCGGCGCACGCTCGATCGAGCAGGTGCAGGACGCGGCGAAAAACGCGCGGGTAAGCCTGTGGCAGGCAGCCGGCGCGCTCACCGGACGCGCCGCGCCAGCGCTCGCGGCCTTTCGCGCGCGAATCGAGCGGCTGAAGGCGGAGTGCTGCGGGCTTTCGCTCCCGCAAAGCGTCGAGCGGATCGTCGCCGCCAGCGGTCTTCTCGAGCATTACAAGGCCGAGCGCGACGGCGCCGAGCGGGTCGAGAACCTCGCGGAACTGGTGAATGCTGCGGCCGCGTTCACCGAGGAAGAACGCGAAGTGGAATCCGGCGAAACGGCCGATCCGCTCTCGGCATTCCTTGCGCACGCGGCGCTGGAGGCCGGCGAGCACCAGGCGGGCGACGGGCACGATGCGCTGCAGATGATGACCGTGCACTCGGCGAAGGGGCTGGAATTCAACGTGGTGTTCCTCTCGGGCCTCGAGGAAGGGCTTTTCCCGCACGAGCAGACGTTCAACGAGCGCGACGGGCTGGAGGAGGAGCGTCGCCTCGCGTACGTGGCGATCACGCGCGCGCGCATCCGGCTCTACCTGACCTACGCGCAGACGCGCATGCTGCACGGGCAGGTGCGCTACAGCTTGCCCTCCCGCTTCCTCGCCGAGATCCCGGAGGCGCTGAAAAAATGGCTGACGCCGAGCTTTGCGGCCGAGCGCCGCGCGGCGGTGATGCGGGCTTCCTCTTGGCAGGCGCCGCCGACGCGGGAGATCGTGCCTGCGCATTTCCGCGAATCCTCTTCGCCGTTTCGCATCGGCCAGAACGTGGTGCACGCGAAGTTCGGCGCCGGCGTCATCGTCGATGCCGAAGGCCATGGCGAAGATGCCCGGGTGCAGGTGAATTTCGGCCGCCAGGGCGTCAAGTGGCTCGCGGTATCGGTCGCCAAGCTGCAAGCGGCCTAGGAGCGCGCCGGCCGATTTGATTTTGGCGCGGTGCTGGAGCAGACTTCGCGCCCTCGCGTCTCGCGCCTCACGCTCCCCTGCCCAACGGGCATCCCTCGAAGAAGCAAGGCACCGCAACCCTGACGCTGCTCGCGCTCGGGATCGTCTTCGGCGATATCGGCACGAGCCCGCTGTATGCGGTGAAGGAAACGTTCGCGCCCGGGCACGGCATCCCGCTCGACACGGCGAACATCCTCGGCGGCCTGTCGACCATCTTCTGGGCGCTGATGGTGGTCGTGTCGCTCAAGTACGTGACGCTCATCATGCGCGCCGACAACAAGGGCGAGGGCGGCATCATGGCGCTGATTGCGCTCGCCTCGGCCGCAGTGAAGGACCAGCCGCACTGGCGGCCGGTGCTCCTCACCATCGGGGTCTTCGGCGCCTCACTTTTCTATGGCGACGCGGTGCTGACGCCGGCCATCTCGGTGCTGTCGGCGGTCGAGGGCCTCGAGATCGGCACTTCGGCGCTCAAGCCCTACGTGGTGCCGATCGCCGTCGGCGTGATCGTCGCGCTCTTTGCGTTCCAGCGGCGCGGCACCGCGGCGGTCGGATCGCTGTTCGGGCCGATCACGCTCGCCTGGTTTCTCGCGCTGGGCGTCGCCGGGATTCATGGCATCGCGAAGTACCCCGGTATCGTCGAGGCGCTCAACCCGCTGCATGCGCTGTGGTTCCTCGGCGCACATACCGCCGCCTCGTTCGTCGTGCTCGGGGCGATCGTTCTCGCGGTCACCGGGGCCGAAGCGCTATATGCCGACATGGGCCACTTCGGCAAGGGGCCGGTGCGCATTGCCTGGTTCGGGCTCGTCGCGCCGGCGCTCGTGCTCAACTATTTCGGCCAGGGAGCGCTGCTGATCGCGGAGCCGGCCGCGGTCAAGAATCCGTTCTACCTGCTGCTGCCGGCCTGGGCGCTGTATCCGATGGTCGCGCTCGCAACGGCAGCCACCGTGATCGCGTCGCAGGCGACCATCTCGGGCGCGTACTCGATCACCAAGCAGGCGATCCAGCTCGGGTTCCTTCCGCGCGTTTCGGTGATCCAGACGTCCGCGCGCGAGCGCGGGCAGATCTACATTCCGGGGATCAACTGGGTCCTGCTTGCTGCCGTGCTCGGCGCCGTGGTCGGCTTCGGGTCGTCCTCGAAGCTCGCTTCGGCGTACGGGGTCGCGGTAACCGCGACGATGCTCGTCGACACGCTGCTCACGTTCTTCGTCATTCGATACGCGTGGCGATATCCCCTGTGGCTTTGCATCCTGGCGACCGGCGCCTTTGCGGTCGTCGACCTCACGTTCCTTTCCGCCACCCTGCTCAAGGTCGTCGATGGCGGGTGGTTCCCGATCGTGATCGGCGCGTGCATGTTCATCGTCATGACGACCTGGCGCCGCGGACGCGAGATGATGCTCGGCCGCGTGCGCACACAATCGGTACCGTTGAAGGCGTTCCTCGATTCGCTGTTTCGTGAGCCGCCGCACCGGGTGTCCGGCACGGCGATCTTCCTCACGGCGACGCCCGACGCGACGCCGCACGCGCTGCTGCACAACCTGAACCACAACAAGGTACTCCACGAGCGCGTGGTATTCCTCACCGTCGATGTCGCCGACGAGCCGTGGGTGCCGTTCGATCGCCGCGTCTCGCTCGCGAAGCTTGGCCATGGCTGCTGGCGGATGACGGTGCGCTATGGCTTCATGAACGAGCCCGACATCATGCGTGCGCTCGAGATCGCCGACGGGCTCGGGCTGGAGCTCGACACCATGACGACCTCGTTCTTCCTCTCCCGGGAGATCGTGGTGCCGGTGCGGCAGGGCGAGGGCATGGCGCCATGGCGAGAGCGGCTGTTCGCCGCGATGGCGCGCAACGCGGGCAACGCCGCCGACTACTTCAAGCTGCCTGCGAACCGCGTCATCGAGCTCGGCACGAAGGTCGAGATCTAACGTTCGGCGTCGACGAGCCGGTAGCCGGCGCCGGGCTCGGTCATCCCGCCGGACCTGCCGGAACGCTCTCGATCGGAAGCGTGAAGTGAAAAGCGGTGCCCGTCGGCAGGCGCTCCGCCCAGATGCGCCCGCCGTGCAGGTGGATGATGGCGCGGCAGATCGCTAGGCCCAGGCCGACGCCGCCCTGCGAGGACTCGGTGCTGCCGCGATGGAACTTGGCGAACAGCTGCTCCGGGTCGCCCGCCGGCAGGCCAGGGCCTTCGTCGGTCACCGAGACCAGCACCTCCTTGCCTTGCGCTTTGGCAGAAAGTGCGATCGGAGTTCCGATCGGGGTGTACTTGGCGGCGTTCTCCAGCAGGTTCGCGAGCACCTGCTCGATCAGCGTTGCGTCGACGCGCACCAGCGGAACGTTGTCGAGCAGATCGACTTTCACCGGGTGCCCGGCAAGCCGGTCGCGCAGGCGCGAGAGCACCGTCCCGGTCAGCTCATTGAGGGCGTGCCAGTCGCGCTCGAGCGCGATGGCGCCGCCTTCCAGGCGCGTCATCTGCAGCACGTTGGCAACGAGTTCGCCCATTTCCTGCGACTGCTGGAAGATGCTGCGCGCGAGCGTCTCGCGCGCCTGCGGCGTGAGGGAGGCGCTTTTCTCGACCAGGCTGGATGAAGCGCCCGAGATCACGGCGAGCGGCGTGCGCAGGTCGTGCGAAATCGTGGCAAGCAGCGCGTTACGCAGGCCCTCCACTTCGGCATCGATGCTCGCACGCTGCGCGCGCTCGGCGAGCTGCGCGCGCTCGAGCGCCAGCGCGATCTGCCCGGCGAA
>DASUMM010000015.1:0-4353 GCA_036277655.1 Burkholderiales bacterium
CCGGATTCTGCCGGATGATGTTGATGAAGAGTTCCTTGGAGATCTTCAACGCTTCGACACGTGTCGAGGCCGTGACCGTCGCGGTGCGAGGCACGTCGCCGAAGATGGCGATCTCGCCGATGATCTCGTTCTTGCCGACAGTGCTGATCACAAGCGGCCCTTTCGGTGAATCGACGGTGACCTCGACCGTACCTTCGATCAGCACATAGGCGGCGTCCGCCGCTTCGCCGGTACGCACGAGCGGCTGGCCCGGGTCGTAGGTGAGCCTTTCGCTGCCGAAGCAAAGCAGCTTCTGCATGGCCGGCTGGATGCGCTCAAAGATCGGAATTCGCCGGATCAGCTCCACTTCCTGCTCGAGGGACATGCGATCCTCCTTCTTCCGTTACGCGCCGGCAGCCAGCAGCATCTGCAACGCGCCACCGCGGTTGCGCAGTTCGGCAACCGAGCCCCGCCCGGACAGCCGGCCCCGCTCCATCACCAGCACCTGCTCGAAGCGCTCCGCCAGGTCGTTGTTCTCGAGCACCCAGAGCACGCATCGACCCTTGCGGTATTCCAGAATGCTCGTGAGCACCCGCTGTTGCGACGCCGGATCGAGCACGGCGAGAGCGCGGTCGAGAACGAGCACTGCAGGGCGCTTGAGGAGCGCGCGGGCAAGCGCGACCTTCTGCCGCTCGGCGACGGCAAGCCTCGCGCCGCCGACTCCTACCTGATAGTCCAGCCCGATGCGCACCACGAGCGGGCGCAACCCCAGGTCATCCAGCACCTGGCGCATCAACGACCCGACGCGGCTCGCCGCCTGCGCATGGCTGAGAACGATTTTTCCGAACAGCACGTTGTCCTGCAGCGACGCAGCGAGGTTGTAGCGCTCGGGATCGAAAAACTCCACTGCACCCTTCAGGTTCTCGGGAAGGTGCGTGGCGAAATAGCGGCGCGCCTCGACGACCCGCCCTTCGAGCGCCTCGTCGATCAACCCGAGGCGATGCCGCGCCTGGATCAGCTTGAACGGCAGCGCAAGCAGCTGGTCCCGATCGGCATCGGGGAGCGAGCCGAGGTCCGATTCGACGGCGCGCGCAAGGATTTCCTTGTAGAGCGGCAGATCTTCGTGGCGAATGAAGCTGTACTGCTCGAAGAACTCGTGTCCCGGCGGCAGGCCGCTGAACAGCTCGACCATCGTCTCCGCCACCTTGTAGCCGATGCGCACCAGGTCGCCGACGAGCGCGGTCTCTTCCAGCACGCGCCGCACGTAGGCGTTGCGGGCCAGGTTCTCGACATCGAAGACCTTGCCCACCGGCGCGCCGAAAAGCAGGTTCTCGGCCAGCGTGGCATTGCGGTTGTAGACGGACGGATCGAATCGCTCTACCCATTCCTGCATGCCGGCGACCGCCAGCCGGTCGTGCATCGCAGCGCGCGCCCCGAGCAGCTTGTCGCGCAGGTTCGCGAGCTTTGCCGGATCGACGCCGCTGCGCAGTCCCAGCTCGAAGATCTGCTCTTCGAGCTCCAGTGCCTTCAGCACCGCATGGATCTTCGTCTCCATTTCCTCCGCGTTCGCCGCGCCGGCAGCGGCATAGTCGATCCATTCGGCCTGGTAATCGAGCAGGCAGCCTCCGGTGCGCTTTGCCTCGCGCCGCTCGAACTCGTGATCGCGCAACGCCGCCGCCTCGTAGGTCGCTTCGGCGACCGGGCGATGCTTCAGCCCGTAAAGAAGGTTCTCGCGCACGCTGACGGGAAACAGGTACGCGGACGACCCGACATAAGAGATCGCACGCCCGGTGACCGCTTCCGGCGCGCGCGTCATGTCGACCCCGCCCATCTCGACCGTCCCGCTCGATGGCGGCAAGAGCCGCGCCACGAGCTGCGCAAGCTCGCTGCCGCCCGCTCCGGGCTGCCCCACCACCGCCACCTGGGAATCGAGCCCGACTTCGAATGTGACTGCGTCGATCACCTTCTCGCCGGACTCGTCGACGAGCGAAAGGTTCATCGCGCGCAGCGACCCTTCGGTCGGCAGCTGCGGCGCGTCGATGACCTGGTGCATCTCGGGCGGCAGCAGATCGTCGACCTGGAATTGCTCGATGACCTGGGTGTACTTGATCTGCACGTCCATCCGCTGCTGGTCCCAATCGATCAGCTCCTTGATCGGGCTCGGCAGGTCCTTGTAGGCCGCGATCACCGCGACCAGCGCGCCGAGGTCGAGCCGTCCGACGATGACCAGGTAGCCGCCGATCGAATAGAACAGGAACGGCGTCAGCTGCGAGAGGAAATTGTTCAGGAACTTGATCAGGAACTTGCGCTGGTAGAACTCGAAGCGGATGCGAAAGATGCGGCCGAGGCGCGAAGAGATCTCGGCGCGCTCGTAGTTCGACGTGTCGTGGGCGCGAATCTCCACGATGCCGTCGACCGATTCGGCGATGCGGCCGGCGAGCTGGCGCGCCGAGAGCTGCCGCTGCTTTGCCAGCACGAGCAGCCGCCGGCGCATGCGCGGGATCACGACCGCCTGCACGGTGACCATCCCGAACGCGATCATCCCGAGCGCGAGGTGCTGGTAGAGGATGAAGAAGAGTGCGGTCAGCGCTTCGCCGGCCAGCGCAAGCGGCGTGATGTACGCCTCGCCGATGAAGCCGCCGAGCGGCTCGACTTCGTCCTTGATCATGCCGGCGATCTCGGCCGACTTGACGCGGCGAAAACGCGGCAGCGGAAAGCGCAGCACATGATCGAACAGGGCATAGCGCAGGCGGCGCAGCATCCGCTCGCCCATCCAGCCCTTCATGGTATTGATCTGGAAGCGGATGAACCCGTTCAGCACAATCAGCGCGAGGAACGTGAACGTCAGCGCGAAGAGATACGGCAGCTGTTCGAGCGGAATGCCTTCGAACACATGAATCGTCTGCCCGCCGAGGAACTCCGGCAGCTTGAACACCAGCCGCAGGAAAGGCGCCGTCGAATCCGGAGTCGGGAAGCTCTTGCCCTGGATCGGCGCGTTGATGATCGTCTTGGGCAGATCGAGCGACAGGTAATACACCGCCATCGAGGCGAACACGAGCGGCACGATCAACAACTGATCGCGCTTGCTGTAACGCAGGATGAAGGCGAACAGGCTGCGGTCCAACGCAATTTCCCCCGATGGCGCCCCGATCTTACCGCCCCCGGTGCGCCTTGCGGCAATCCGCTATAGTCGGCCGATGGCGGAGCAAAACTTCACCGTGAAGTTCTGGGGCGTGCGCGGCAGCATCGCCTGCGGCGGCCCGGACACCGTGCGCTACGGCGGCAACACCTCTTCGCTCGAAGTGCGCTGCGGCGAGAGGCTGCTTCTGTTCGACGCCGGATCCGGCATCCGCTATCTCGGCAACCGCCTGGTGCAGGAGGCGCCGCTCGACGCGGACCTCTTTCTCACGCACACGCATTTCGATCACGTCTGCGGGCTGCCGTTCTTCCGGCCGCTGTTCCAGCGCGAGAACACCATCCGCATCTGGGCGGGACATCTCGCCGGTCGCGCGTCGATCCACCAGGTGCTGTGGCAATTCATGATGGCGCCGCTTTTCCCGGTGCCACCGGAGATCTTCCAGGCAAGGGTCAGCTACCGCGATTTTTCGTCCGGCGACACGCTTTCGCCTGCCGCCGGCATCACGTTGCGCACCGCTCCGCTCAACCATCCGAACGGGGCGACCGGTTATCGCCTCGAGTTCGCCGGACGCTCGCTCTGCTATCTCACCGACACCGAGCATGTCGCCGGTGCTCCGGACCAGAACGTGCTGCGCCTCATCCAGGGTGCGGATCTCGTGATCTACGATTGCATGTACACCGACGAAGAGTGGGCGAACGGCCACGTGGGCTGGGGGCACTCAACGTGGCAGGAAGCGGTGCGTCTGTGCCGCTCGTCCAACGTAGGGCGCCTCGTCGTCTTTCATCACAACCCGGATCATGACGACGATGCGCTCGATGCGATCGCAGGACAGGTCGCGGCTGCGCTGCCCGGATCGATCCTGGCACGCGAAGGGCTCGTGCTTCCGGTTTGAGCGCGCTCGAAGCGTTGTTCGCCGCGGCCGAGCCGGCGATGCTGGAGCACCTCGCTTACGTCGAAGGCCTCGCGCAGGCGCTCCAATCGCTCGGCAACGAACCGCCGCCTGCGCCGCGCTGGAACCAGGACTGGTTTCCGCGGCTCGACGCTGCGGCAGCCTATGCGATGGTGCGACGGTTTCGCCCGCGCCGCATCGTTGAAGTCGGCTCGGGACACTCGACGCGCTTCCTCGCCCGTGCCGCCGCCGACGGCGCGACGCAGACGCGAATCGCGGCGATCGATCCGGCACCGCGCGCAACGCGTTCCGGCCGCGCCATCGAAACGTTGCGGATGCCGGTGCA
>DASUMM010000016.1:0-3079 GCA_036277655.1 Burkholderiales bacterium
GGGCGCGCGGTGGCCATGGCCGGCGACGGCATCAACGACGCGCCCGCACTCGCGCAGGCGAACGTCGGCATCGCCATGGGCACCGGAACCGACGTGGCGATCGAGAGCGGCAGCGTCACGCTCGTGAAGGGCGACCTGCGCGGCATCGCCAAGGCGATCCGCCTCTCGCACGCCACCATGCGCAACGTGAAGCAGAACCTCTTCTTCGCCTTCCTCTACAACGCGCTCGGCGTGCCGATCGCCGCCGGCGTGCTCTATCCGTTCTTCGGACTGCTGCTCTCGCCGATCTTCGCCGGCGCGGCGATGGCGATGAGCTCGGTGTCGGTGGTCACCAACGCGCTGCGGCTGCGGCGCACCAAGCTTTGATTTCAGAGTGAAAGGAGATTCGCGATGCAATACGCATTCGGCAAGGCAGTGCAGATGACGCAGGAACAGGCAATCGAGCGGGTGACGCAGGAGCTGGCGAAAGAAGGCTTCGGCGTCCTCAGCGAAATCGACGTGGCGGCGACGCTCAAGAAGAAGCTCGGCGTCGACGTGCCCGCCTACCGTATCCTGGGCGCCTGCAATCCGCAATTCGCGCACCAGGCGCTGCAGGCCGAGCCGCAGATCGGCGCGCTGCTTCCCTGCAACGTAGTGGTGCGCACGGATGCGAAGGGCGCAACGCTGGTGGAGATCATGGATCCACGCGCCGTGCTGCAACTCGTCGAGCGCCCGGAGATCGCAAAAATCGCCGGCGAAGTGCGCGGCCGGCTCGAGCGCGTTCTCGCGGCGCTATGAGCGGGGACGAGCGCAGCGATCGAAAGCGGCGCAGAACCCTGGTGCGCCTGACCGCCGCAGCCCGGCTGGCCGGGAGGGCGCCGACGAACCTGGAGGTCCCGCCGCACCGCTACCTGTCGCCACGCGCGCTGCTCGTTGGGGTCGAGAAAAAAGCCTGATCGAAGTTCGCCGCGCATGCTAAGTGCAAGACTCGATCACGATCGGGGTGGCCTCACCAGTGAGGCCAGCACGTCCGTTCAGTCCCGAGACGCTCGGTGCCGGCGCACCAGCTCGGCGACGACGGGTAGCGCGACGAGAGCGCCCAGACCGAGCGCCGCAATGATGGCTCCCCTCACCTCGCCGCCCGCCATCTCGGCGCCGAAGTGCGCGAGCAGGAAGCTCGCCGGGATGATGCCGGCGAGTGTGGCGAGCGCGAAGCGCCAGGCAGAGAGCGCCGTGAGGCCGGCGGCGTAGCTCACCACGTCGAAGGAGACGAAGGGCAGCAGCCGGCTGAAGAAGACGACGCCCATCAGCGCGTTCTGCGAGCCGAGCCAGCCGGCGGAAACGCGCTCTCCCAGCCAGCCGCGCAGCGCCTCGTAGCCGGCCAGACGCGCGATGCCGAACGCGGCGAGCGCGCCGAGTTCGGCGCCGGCGAGCACGTAGAGCGTTCCCCAGGCATGGCCGTAGAGCGCGCCAGCGGCGAGCGCGATCGGCGCGCTCGGGACGGGGCTGATGAGGATTGCGACGACCATCAGCGCAACGATGCCCGCGGGTCCCCAGGCGCCGAGGCGGCCGGCGAAGGACTGGATCTCCGACGGGTCGAAAAGCCAGCGCGCATCGCGGAGCAGCCAGTAGGCCGCGATGAGCGCGAGCACGAGCGCGAGGCCCGCGGCGATGCGCGAGCGCCTCGCGCGAGCAGTCAATGGGCGATCCGCAGGTTTTGTTTTGCGTGCTGCTGCGCGCCCGCATCTGGTTTTCCCAGGTCGAGCGATCGCCTTTGCTCCATGCGATCCAAGTCGAAGAGCAGACGCTCGTCTCCTTTATGACCGCCCAATCTGGGCCTTCCTACCGTTGAAGGTCAAGCGCCAAACCCGGCTCTTGCTTGACTTTGCCACCATGACAAGGTGCACGCTTCGTTCGCCTCGATGTCGCGACGATAGGAGACCATAACCATGCTTTGCTGCGTCGGTCTGTTTGGCGGTTTCGCCGTGGGACAGTATCTCGGAGGGCCATGGACGGTTGTCGCGCCGGCCGCGGGCTTCGGCATCGGCCTACTCGCCGACATGAGGCTGATGAAGGGAATGCACGGGCGGTCGGACGCGCAGCACCGGCCGAATGAGCCGCAGGCCGCGAACGGCGACGCTGCGGCGCAGACCAGCGCGTGCTGCGGGCTTGCCGCGAAGGCAGCAGGGCTGCCTTCCTGGCTGGCGAACCTGCTGGGGGAAAAAGGCAAAGGCGAGATGACCCTCGCGCAGATTCGCAAGACATACCAAGCGGATTCCGGCGAGCCGCCCCGTCGCGCCTAGTAGTCGGCTGCATGAGCGGCTTACTCATGCTGTGGCGGAACCGACCTGCCATGCCGCGGTCGTAGAGGCATCGCTTTCGTTGACGCCCCGCTCTGGATCCGACTAGTCTTCGCGACGTGAAGTCCTCGTTTCGCTCTCTGGTAGCGCTATTGCTCGCGGTGACGTTCCTCGCCGGTCCGATGCAGCTCGCCTTCGCCTCGCCGATGTCATCGCAGTGCGTGGTAGAGCAGACCGGCGCGGGCAGCAGTGGTTGCTGTGACGAAGCGCTGCACGAGTTCCCGTGCGGCTTCGCCTGCCCGATGAGCGGGCAGGCCTGGATGACGCTCGCGGTGTGCCACCTCTCGAGCCAGGACCGCGCCGTCGCGCTCCCGGCGCCGCCGGCTTCGCGCCCGCTATCGGCCGCGCGCCCCCCGGACACCGCCCCACCGAAGCTCCTGTCCGCTTAGCCAGGTTTTTGCCAGTTGCGCCCTCGCGGCGCGTAAGCGGAGGTTTTCGAATGCAGCAACACACGCGGTCGCCGCATGCGCGGCGCCGCTTCATCGCAGGAATTGCCGGACTCGCGGCGGCACCGTTGCTGCCGCTGCGCGGCAGCGCGCTGAGCGCAAGCGAGCCAGCGCTCGTCGAGGCGCAACTGGTCGCGGCACCGGCGACCGCTCAGCTCGTGCCGAAAGAGTATCCACGCACGAAGGTTTGGGCCTACAACGACTCCGCGCCCGGGCCGGTGCTGCGCGCGCGCCAGGGCGACCGGCTGCGCGTGCGCGTGGAAAACCGGCTCGAGGAGCCGACCACGGTGCACT
>DASUMM010000017.1:0-2936 GCA_036277655.1 Burkholderiales bacterium
CCTGGACGCTGCTGATGTTCGTCGCGTGGCTGTGGCTTGCGGAAGCCTCCGGTGCGCCGGCGCACCTGTCACCGAGGGTCGTGCTGCTGCTGTTCGGGATCGGCCTCGTTTCGGTTTTCGCGACGCCGGTGCTCTACCTGATGCACGACGTCCTTTCGGTCGAGCACTACCGGATGCAGACGTGGCTGATGCGGATCGGCGGCGGCCTCGCAATCGTGCCGTTCTCGCTCGCCGTGGTGCACGCGCTCGTCGTCGGGCCGCGCGCCGCGTCGCACCAGCAACCGCTGCGCGCCGCGCTCGGCTGGTCCGTGGCGCTCTTTGCGCTCGGCGGCGTGATCGGCGTGGCGATCCAGGGCAGCAACGTCAAGATCCCTGCGCACTATCACGGCGCGATCGTCGGCATCACGCTCGCGTTCATGGGCCTCGCCTATCACCTGCTGCCGCGCCTGGGCTTCGCGCCGGCTGCGCCGCGCTGGGCGACCTGCCAGGTGTGGCTGTATGCGTGCGGTCAGTTGATGCATGTCGCAGGCCTCGCCTGGTCGGGCGGCCATGGCGTGCAGCGCAAGGTCGCGGGCGCCGAGCAGGTGCTGCGCGGCGTCGAGCAGACGATCGCGATGGGAATGATGGGGCTCGGCGGCCTCGCCGCGGTCGCCGGAGGGATGCTGTTCGTCGTGCTGGTGCTGCGGGCGATGGGGAAAAGAAATTGATGGACGCCGTCTATTTCACGGTCGTCGCGATCGTGCTCTATTTCGCAGCCGACGCCATCCTTGATTGGATCGAGCGGCTGCGCGGCGCCCGCTTCGAGAACCGCCAAGTGGTGTTTTTCGCGATCATGCTCCCGCTCGCCCTTGCGAGCTTTGCGCTGATTCGCCTGCTGTGGCCGCCGGCCGGCTGAGCTGCGCTTGGCCGCCGTAGAATCCGCGGCATGAGTCCCTCGCGCCGCGAATTCCTGCAGTTCTTCTCCCTGGGCTTGGCTCTCCTCGGCGTGCCGGCGCACGGCGCAACGAAGCGCCTGCGCATCGGCACGATCGGCTCCGGCAACGTCGGCTCGACGCTTGGCCGCATCTGGGCCAAGGCCGGGCATCAGGTGATGTTCTCGTCGCTCGACCTCGAGCAGGACAAGAAACTTGCGGCGAGCATTGGCCCGAACGCGCGTGCCGGCACGCCAAAGGAAGCGGCCGCATTCGGCGAGGTCGTGCTGGTGTCGGTGCCCTACCGGGCGCTGCCGGATGTCGGCAAGGACGTCGGCGCCTTGTTGAAGGGCAAGGTCGTCATCGACACGTGCAATCCGTTCCCTTCGCGCGATGGAGAGATCGCCAATTGGGCGCGCGAGAAGGGAGCGGGCCTTGCGTCGCAGGAGCTTCTGCCCGGCGCGCGACTCGTGCGCACCTTCAACGCGGTGAGCTGGTCGACGATGGCGGACGCGCACAAGCGCACCGAGCGCAGCGCGATGCCGATGGCAAGCGATGACGGCGAGGCAGTCAAAGTAGTGTCCGAGCTGGTGCGCGAAATCGGCTTCGAGCCGGTGCTGGTCGGGCCGCTCGCGATGGGCAAGCACCTGATGCCGGGCACTCCGCTCGCCGGCGAGCACAGGCCGGAGGAGATCCGCAGAATCGCGGCGACGCTGAAGTAGGCTGCTGACGAAGCGTTCCTTCCCCCGGGCGCAGCTCGAACCAGCTCAAGCCGGCGCAATCCGCAGCGAATAGCGCGCTCCCGACTGCTCGATCCGGTCGAGCGGGCTCTTCACTCCTCGCCCGCCCTTGTTGAGGACGTGCGTATAGACCATGGTCGTCGACACATCGGCGTGGCCGAGCAATTCCTGCACGGTGCGAATGTCGTGACCGGCCTCGAGCAAATGCGTCGCGAACGAGTGCCGCAACGTATGGCAACCGGCGTGTTTCGCGATGGCGGCGATCGTCGACGCGCGCTTCACCGCCCGGCTGACGGTGTCCGGATAGATGTGGTGACGGCGGATGACTCCGGTGTCCGGATCGGCCGAGCGGTTCTTCGACGGGAACACAAACTGCCATCCCCACTCCTTTGCCGCCTTCGGGTACTTCCGCGCGAGCGCATACGGCAGCGAGACTTCACCGTATCCCTGCGCGAGATCGCGATGATGGAGCGCACGCACCTTGCCGAGGTGCGCCTGCAACGGCTGCACCACCGCTTCCGGCAGCATCGTCACGCGATCCTTCGCGCCCTTGCCGTCCCGCACCAGCACTGCCGGTACGCAAAGTCGATGTCCTTCACCCGCAGCATCAGGCATTCCTGCAACCGAAGCCCGGCACCGTAGAGCAGGCTCGCCATGAGCCATGGAACGCCATGCATCGAATCGAGCAATCTGCGAACCTCTCCCACGCTCAGGACGACCGGCACGCGCACCGGACGCTTCGCGCGGACCAGTTCGGCGAACCACGGCAGGTCGCGGCCGAGCACCGCCTTGTACAGAAACAGCAGCGCCGCGAGTGCCTGGTTCTGCGTTGCCGCCGCCACATTCCGCTCGGTGGCCAGCCAATCGAGAACAGACTGAACTTCCGCGGCCCCCATGTCCTTCGGATGGCGCGAGCCGTTGTGGAAGATGAAATAGCGGATCCAGAACCAGTAGCTCTTCTCGGTGCGCCTGCTGTAGTGGCGAGATCGAATCGCCCGCCGAAAACGTTCGATCAGCCGCGGTTCGGCTGGTTTACTTTCACCAAGCGAATCAGTGTCTTGTTCCATAAAACGCCGTATAACACAGCACTGTACATATACACATCACCCTAACGGGTTGATTCAAGGGCCGGTTGACGAAAGCAATACGGGAGACGACGATGTTCGCAAGCACTTTTGCTGGTTATTGAACGTTAGAGCGCACAAATGCCGACTCGCCACCTTGTTCTAATCGGCGCTGTCGTGATTGCCTTTCTGGCATTCGTGGGCTTTGGCATCGTCAGCCC
>DASUMM010000018.1:0-4684 GCA_036277655.1 Burkholderiales bacterium
GCCCCTTGAACAGCTCGATCAGCAGGAACGAGCGCAGGAAATCGGCGAGGCGGCTCATCGCGGCATCACTTCCACAGGTTCCACGGGGTCTGCATCCACAGCCCGATGAGTGCGATCCAGACCAGCGTCACCGGAATGAACACCTTCCAGCCCAGGCGCATGATCTGGTCGTAGCGATAGCGCGGAAACGTGGCGCGGAACCACAAAAACAGCGACACGAGCAGGAACATCTTGAGGAGCAGCCAGCCGAACGGCGGGATCCAGTGGAACACCGGGCTCTCGATCGGCGCCTGCCAGCCGCCGAAGAACATCAGCGCCGTCAGCGCGCTGATCAGGATCATGTTCATGTACTCGGCGAGGAAAAACAGGGCAAACGTCATCCCCGAGTACTCGACCATGTGGCCGGCCACGATCTCCGACTCGCCCTCGACCACGTCGAACGGCGCGCGGTTCGTCTCCGCGATGCCGGAGACGAAGTAGATCACCAGCATCGGCGCGAGCGGCAGCCAGTTCCACGACAGGAAGTTGAGGCCCTTGGCCGCGAAGATGCCGCGGCCCTGCGCGTTCACGATGTCCGAAAGGTTGAGGCTGCCGGAAACCATCAGCACCACCACCAGCGCGAAGCCCATCGCCAGCTCGTACGACACCATCTGCGCCGCCGAGCGCATCGCGCCGAGGAACGCGTACTTGGAGTTCGACGCCCAGCCTGCGATGATCACGCCGTAGACGCCGAACGAAGTGAGCGCCAGGATGTAGAGCAGCCCGGCGTTGATGTTGGCGAGCATGAGTTCCGGCGCGAACGGAATCACCGCCCATGCCGCCACCGCCGGCAGGATCGCCATCATGGGTGCGATCACGTACAGCGCCTTGTTGGCGTTCGTCGGAACGATCACTTCCTTGAACAGCAGCTTCACGCCGTCGGCGATCGGCTGCAGCAGCCCGAGCGGGCCTACGCGGTTGGGTCCGATGCGGATCTGCATCCAGCCGATCAGCTTGCGTTCCCACAGCGTCAGGTACGCGACCGCAACGAAGAGCGGCGCGACGATGGCGACGATGAACGCAAGGTCCCCGGCCGCGCTGTACACCGCAGGGCCCCACACGGGGCCGAGCAGCGCTTCCGACCGGCTGGCGAGCCACTCGTTCATCTAGGCCGCCCGCTCCATTTCGATGCGGGCGATCGAGAGCGAGCCGAACATCGCGCCGAGCGCTGCCGTGGAAGGATGCCCTGCCGCCACCCGCACGCAGCCGTCGGGCAACCGCTCGTCGAGCGCCGCTTCGAGCCGCGCCTCGCCGCTTCCCTGCCGCACCAGCACCGGCTGGCCCGGCGTCACCTGCAGGCTGGCGAGCATCCTGGCGTTCATCCAGCAGCGCGGCGGCGCCGCGTCGTTCGTCTGCTGCAGCGAAGGCGAACGTCGCGCGAGCGCGTCGGCAAAGTAGATCGGCACGTCGGCGATGCGCTTCACGCCCGGCTGCATCTGGCCGGTCTTGCCTGCCGCGACGTTGGTGCGGTTCGCAAGGAGCGACGCGACGTTCCGCCCGCCGAGGCATTCGGTGCGCACCTCTTCGATCGTGTCTTGCTCGAACCCCGCCAGGCCGGCGAGACCGCCGAGCACGCGCAGGACTTTCCAGCCCGGTCGCGAATCGCCGAGCGCGCGGACCGCCGGGTGGAAGCTCTGCACGCGGCCCTCCATCGACACGAACGTGCCGGACGTTTCGGTGAAGGGCGCGATCGGCAGCATCACGTGCGCGTACTCGCTCGCCTGATGGCGGAATGCCGACAGCGCGACGACGAACTGCGCTTTGCGAAGCGCCTCGAGCGCCGCGCGCGGATCTGCGCAATCGAGTTCGGGCTCGGCGTTGAGCAGCAGATAGGCTTTGCGCGGCTGCTCCAGCATCGCGCGCGCGTTCGACCCGATCGGCATGCCGGCGAGCGCCCCGCCGACCGAGTTTGCCGCTTCGCCCAGCACGCCGAGCTTCGCGCCGAGCGAATCGGCAAGCTGCTGCGCGAGCGCGTGGATCTGCGCAGCCGCCGGGTGCTGCTGCGCGAAATTGCCGAGCAGGATCGCCGCCGATCTTCCCGACTTCAGGCTCTCGCCGATCGGTCCGCTCCCGATCGCTGCGAGCGCCGCCGGCAATTCGGTCGGCGAAACGATTCTCCGGTGCGCGACGGGCATCAGAAGATCGTCATCGACCGAATGCAGCACGCTTATCTGCGCGCCTTTTCTCGCCGCCTGACGCAGCCGGTGCGCAACCAGCGGCTGGTCCTTGCGCAGGAACGAGCCGACGAGCAGCACGCGGTCGAGCTTTGCCAGCTCGACGATCGGCATGCCGAGCCACGGAATGCCCTGCAGCTGGCCATCGGCGGAAAAATCGGCTTGGCGCAGTCGATAGTCGGCGCTCGCGCCGAGCCCCTTGGCGAGCTTCGCCGCCAGGTACATCTCTTCCAGGGTCGAGTGCGGGGTGGCGAGAATGCCCAGGTCCGCGCCCGCTTGCTTCAGGCCGGCAGCGACGGTCTCGAGCGCCCGCTGCCAATCGGTCTCGACCCAGCGCCCTTCGCGCTTCACCATCGGCGAGGTCAGCCGCTCGGGCGAATTGAGCGCCTGGTAGGAGAACCGGTCCTTGTCCGAGAGCCAGCACTCGTTCACTTCCTCGTTCTCGAGCGGCAGCACGCGCATCACGCGGTTCTGCTTCACCTGCACCAGCAGGTTCGTGCCCAGACCGTCGTGCGGCGACACCGATTTGCGTCGTGCAAGCTCCCACGTGCGGGCGGTGAAACGGAACGGCCGCGACGTCAGCGCGCCGACCGGGCAAAGATCGATCATGTTGCCGGAGAGCTCCGACTCGACCGCTCTGCCGACGAACGAGACGATCTCGGCGTTCTCGCCGCGACCGGCGAGGCCGAGCTCCATCAGGCCGGCGATCTCCTGGCCAAAGCGCACGCAGCGCGTGCACTGGATGCAGCGCGTCATCTCCTCGGCGGCGACCAGCGGCCCGGTCGGCTTCGGCAGCACCACGCGCTTTTCTTCCTGGTAGCGCGACGAGCTGCCGCCGTAGCCGACGGCGAGGTCCTGCAGCTGGCATTCGCCGCCCTGGTCGCAGATCGGGCAGTCGAGCGGATGGTTGATCAGCAGGAACTCCATCACGCCGTTCTGCGCCTTCTTCGCCACCGGCGAATGCGTCCACACCTTCATGCCGTCGGTGGCAGGGGTTGCGCACGCCGGCATCGGCTTCGGGGTCTTCTCGATCTCGACCAGGCACATGCGGCAGTTCGCCGCCACCGAGAGCTTCTCGTGGTAGCAGAAATGCGGGATGTAGATGCCGAGCTTGTTGGCGGCCTCGATGACCGAGGTGCCGTGCGGCACTTCGATGGTTTTGCCGTCGATCTGGACGTTGATCGTGCTCATGCCGCCGCCTGCATCTCGCGCTCGCGCTGCGCGCCCTGGCGGCCCCACTTCGGCTCGCTCTGCGGTCCCTGGACGAGGCAGCGCCGGTGCTCGATGTGATGCACGAATTCGTCGCGAAAGTGCTGCAGGAAGCTCTTCACCGGCAGCGCGGCGGCATCGCCGAGCGCGCAGATCGTGCGGCCGGCGATGTTGTCGGACACATCGCCAAGCAGCACGAGGTCGTCCATCCGCCCGCGGCCGGTCTCGATCCGGTTCACCACGCGGTAGAGCCAGCCGGTGCCCTCGCGGCACGGCGTGCACTGCCCGCAGGATTCTTCGAAGTAGAAGTACGACAGGCGCTCGAGCGCCCTCACCATGCAGGTCGTCTCGTCCATCACGATCACCGCGCCCGAGCCGAGCATCGATCCGGCCTTGGCGATCGAGTCGTAGTCCATGTCGGTCGCCATCATGATTTCGGCCGGCAGCACCGGCATGCTTGAGCCGCCGGGAATCACCGCTTTCAGCCGGTTGCCGTTGCGCACGCCCCCCGCCATCTCGAGCAGCTTCGCGAACGGCGTTCCGAGACGCACTTCGTAGTTTCCCGGCCGGTTCACGTGCCCGGTCACCGAGAAGAGCTTCGTGCCGCCGTTGTTCGGCCGGCCGAGTTGCAGGAACGCATCGCCGCCGTGATTGATGATCCACGGCACGGAGGCGAACGTTTCGGTGTTGTTGACGGTCGTCGGCTTGCCGTACAGGCCATAGCTCGCCGGGAACGGCGGCTTGAAGCGCGGCTGGCCTTTCTTGCCCTCGAGCGAATCGAGGAGCGCCGTTTCCTCGCCGCAGATGTAGGCACCCCAGCCGGCGTGCGCATGCAGCTCGAACGCGACGCCCGAACCGAGGAGGTTCTGCCCGAGGTAGCCGGCCGCGCGCGCCTCGGCGAGCGCCTCCTCGAACTGCTCGTAGATTTCCCAGACTTCGCCGTGGATGTAGTTGTAGCCGACGGTCGAGCCGGTGGCGTAGCCGGCGATCGCCATTCCTTCGATCACCGCATGCGGGTTATAGCGCAGGATATCGCGGTCCTTGCAGGTGCCCGGCTCGCCCTCGTCCGAATTGCAGATCATGTATTTCTGCCCGGGGAACTGCCGCGGCATGAACGACCACTTGAGGCCGGTCGGGAACCCGGCGCCGCCGCGCCCGCGCAGCGCCGATTTTTTCAGTTCGCCAACGATCTGGTCAGGCGGGATCCGTTCCGAAAGGATCTTTCGCAAAGCGGCATAGCCGCCGCGCGCCTCGTAGTCCTT
>DASUMM010000019.1:0-13369 GCA_036277655.1 Burkholderiales bacterium
ACACGGACTCCAGATCCGCCGCAATCACGCCTGCGGCTTCCCTGCGCCGGTGAAATGCGCCGAGCCGCAGGTTGTCTTGCACGCAGAGCTCGGCGAACAGCTCGCGCCGCTCGGGCACGAGGCACATGCCCAGCGCGACGCGATCCTCGGCCGGCGTGCCAGCAAGCAGTGTGCCGGCGTAACGAACGATTCCGCGCGAGGCGAGCAGCCCCATGATCGCGCCGAGCAACGTCGTCTTGCCGGCGCCGTTCGGGCCGATCACGGTGACGATCGAGCCCTCGGCGACGCGCACGCTGGCGCCATGCAGCGCCTCGACCTTGCCGTAGGCGACCGAGAGCCCTTCGACTTCGAGGGCCGCGCTCATTCGATGCCTCCGAGGTACGCTTCGATCACCGCCGGGTCCTTCTGGATCTCGCCCGGCAGGCCTTCGGCGATCTTCTCGCCGAAGTCCATCACGACGAGCCGGTCGACGAGCCCCATGACGAACTCCATGTCGTGCTCGACGAGGAGGATCGTCATGCCTTCGCCCTGCAGCCGCCGCAGCAACTCGGCGAGCGAGCGCTTCTCCTGCAGGCGCAACCCCGCCGCAGGCTCGTCGAGCAGCAGCAGTACCGGATCGGCGGCGAGCGCACGCGCGATCTCGACCAGCCGCTGCTGGCCGAGCGGCAGGCTCGCACTCGGTTCGGTGAGATGCGCCGAGAGCCCGACGCGCTCGACCTGCCGCGCGGCTTCATGCAGCAATTGCCGCTCCTCGTCGCGGTCGGTGCGCAGCATCGCCGGAACCGTTCCCTTCGCGCCGCGCAAGTGCGCGCCGATCGCGACGTTCTCGAGCACCGACATCGCGCCGACCAGGTTCACGTGCTGGAACGTGCGCGCGATGCCGCGCCGCGCGATGCTCCGCGCGGGCAGCCGGTCGATTCGCTCGCCCTGAAAGCGAACCTCGCCGCCGTCGGCCGCGAGCACGCCGGTGACCACGTTGAAGAGCGTGCTCTTGCCCGCCCCGTTCGGGCCGATGAGCCCGAGGATCTCGCCGCTCTTCATCTCGAACGACAGGTCGCGCACCGCGACCAAGCCGCCGAAATTCTTGCGCGCCGCGCTCACTTCGAGCATCGGCGTTCCCGCCGCCGGCGGGCTGCGCCGCGGCAGCAACGGCGCGGCGACCGGCGGTGCGGGCGAAGTGTCGCGCCGTGCGATCCTCGCGAACACCGGCATCAGTCCGTCGCGCGCGCGATGCAGCAGCGGCAGCATCAACAGGCCGAACACGATCACCTCGTAGTTGCCGCTCTGCTCGAAGAACCTGGGGAGAAGGTCCTTGAGCCACTCCTTCAGCAGCGTCAGCAGCGAAGCGCCGACCACCGCGCCCCAGACCTGGCTTGCGCCGCCGACCACCGCCATGAACAGGTATTCGATGCCGATGTTGACGTTGAACGCGCCGGGCGAGACGAACCGCAGGAAATGCGCGTACAGCCATCCGGAAAGCGCGGCGAGCAGCGCCGCGTACACGAAGATCACGAGCTTCAGGCGCGCGGTGTCGATGCCGAAGCTCTCGGCCATGGTGCCGCGAAAACGCAGCGCACGCACTGCGCGCCCCGAGCGCGAATCGAGCAGGTTGCGCGCGGCGAGGAGCGCGACGAGCGTCGCGGCCCAGATCAGCAGGTACGACTCGCGCCCGCTGTCCACGCGCCAGCCGAACAGCGTGAGCGCCGGGATGTCCTGGATGCCATCGTGCTTGTTCAGCAGTTCCAGGTTGCCGAACACGAAGTACACCGCGAGCCCCCACGCGATCGTGCTGAGCGGCAGGTAGTGGCCCGAGAGTCGCACCGTGATCAGTCCGAGCGCGAGCGCCGCGAGCGCCGTGACGAAGAGGCCCGCCGGCAGCGTCAGCCACGGCGAGACGCCGTACTTGGTCGCCAGCACCGCGGTGGTATAGGCGCCCAGACCCACGAACACCTGCTGGCCGAACGACATCAGCCCGGCGACCCCGGTGAGCAGCACCAACCCGAGCGTCACCAGCGTCGCGAGGCCGATGAAGTTGGCGAGCGTGATGTAGAACTCGGGCAGCACGAGCGGCGCAAGCGCGAGCGCGATCACGAACGCGGTGAGCGCGGCGCGCGCTCGCGTCACTCCTCCTCCTCTTCGACGCGATGCGACTTCAGCGACAGCCACACCAGCATCGGGATGATCAGCGTGAACACGATCGCCTCCTTGAACGCACTCGCCCAGAACGAGGAGAACGATTCCAGCAGCCCCACCGCAAGCGCGCCGGCCGCGGCGAGCGGGTAGCTCGCCATGCCGCCGAGGATCGCGCCGACGAACCCCTTCAGGCCGATCAGGAAGCCGGTGTCGTAGTAGAGCGTCGTGATCGGCGAGATCAGGATGCCGGAGAACGCGCCGATGAACGCCGCCAGCAGGAAGCTCAAGTGCCCGGTCAGCACCGTGGGGATGCCGACGATCCGCGCGCCGACGCGATTCATGGCAGTCGCGCGCAGCGCCTTGCCATAGAGCGTGCGCTCGAACAGGAACCATAGCGCGACGATCAGCAATACGCTCGCAACGATCACCCACACGCTCTGCGCGCTGATGTCGAGCACGCCGAGCTTGAACTTGGCGTCCGAGAAGGGTCGCGACCGCAGGCCCTCGCCGCCGAAGAACACGAGCGAGAGCCCGGTCAACACATAGTGCACCGCCATCGAGACGATGAACAGCACGAGCACCGAAGCGCTGGCGAGCGGCTGGAACGCGATGCGGTACACGATGGGCCCGAGCGGCACCACCATCGCGAGCACGAGCAGCACCAGCATCCACTGGTTGAGGCTGCGCGGCGCCGCCCACCACACGGCCGCTGCGACCGCGAGCGGCAGCACGACGTAGAGCAGCACGATGCGAGGCAGGCGCCGCCAGGCGCGCTCGCGCAGGATTGCGAACGCCTCGATCGCGGCCACGGCAAGACCGCCGAACACCAGGATCCAGATCGTTCCCGGGACACGCCCTGCTTCCAGCATCGCGAGCGACAGCGCGGCGAACGTGATGAACTCGCCCTGCGGCACGAAGATCACTCGCGTCACGCTGAACACGAGCAGCAGCGCGAGCGCGAGCAGCGCGTAGATGGCGCCGTTCGTGATTCCGTCCTGCGCGAGCCAGAGAACGATGTCGCCGGTCATGGGCAAACGAAAAGGGGACGGTTGCCCGTCCCCTTCGCAATTCCTCGTGCCTTCGAGCCTACTTCATCAACCGCCAGACGCCGTTCTCCACGCGCACCAGCACGCGCGCGCGGTCGTCCAGGCCGTTGTGGTTCGCCGGCGTCACGTTGTAGACGCCATGCGTGCCGACCACGTTCTTCACATTCTCGAGGGCGTCGCGCAGCGCCTGGCGGAATTCCGGCGTGCCCGGCTTCGCCTTCTTCATCGCCACGGGGATCGCCGCGCCCACCAGCATCACCGCGTCGTGGCTGTAGCCGCCGAAGGCGTTGCGCGAGCCTTCGCCGAACGCCGCCTCGTAGCGCTTGGTGAAATCGAGTGACACCGCCTTGGTGGCATGGTTCGCCGGCAGTTCTTCCGGGACGATCAGCGGCCCGGTCGGCGCGATCGCGCCCTCGACCGCCTTTGCGCCGACCTTGATGAACTCGCGGTTCACCGTGCCATGGTTGTGATAGATGCGGCCCTTGTAGCCGCGCTCGACGAGCGCGACATGGGGCAGCGCACCGCCAGTGCCCGAGCCGCCGACCACCACGGCATCGGGGTTCGCCGCGAGAATCTTCAGGATCTGGCCGGTGACGCTCGTGTCGGCACGCGCGTAGCGCTCGTTGGTGACGACTTTGTAGCCGTACGCGGCGGCGTGGTGTTCGGTCGCCTTGTACATCAGGTCGCCCCACGCGTCGGAGAAGCCGATGAAGCCGACCGTCTTCACGCCGTTGGCCTTCATGTGCTCGGCGACCGCGCCCATCATCAGCTCGGTCGGCTGCGGCACGATGAACGCCCACGCGAGCTTGTCCGGCGCGAGCGAGATCGGCGTCAGGCACACGAACGGGGTCTTCGTCTCGAACGCGACTTGCGCGATTTGCAACGACGACGGCACGCCGTTCGAGCCCATCACGACGTCGACCTTGTCCTCGGTGATCAGCTTCCTCGCGTTCTTGCCTGCGTTGGTCGCATCCGAGCCATCCTCGAGGATGATGTACTTCACCGGCTCGCCGCCGAGCGTCTTCGGCAGCAGCTGAAAGGCGTTCTTGTAGTGGATGCCGAGCGACGCTCCGGGGCCGGTCGCCCCGAGCGTGACGCCGATCGTGACCTCGGCATGGCTGAAACTTGCGAAAACCGCGGCCGCCAAAGCGGCGAGCGAAACGCTGAATCTGCGGATCATGTCGATTCCCCTCCTTGGGATTTGGCGAGTAACTGTAGTACCTCGATCCTGCACTGTGGCGTGATCTAGATCAATAATTTGGCGATCCCCTTGTGTCGGCTGTCGCGATTGGCTCATCGGGGCGGGCGGTATAGCCCGGCGTGACGAAGCATACCGAGCACGCGCCCGAGCGCGTCTCTTCGATAAGCGGCAAGATCGCGGCCACGGTAGTCGTAGAACCCTTCGCCTGAGCGCAAGCCGATTTTTCCTTCGTGCATCAGCCGCTCGACGATCGCTGGCGGCGCGTAGCGTTCGCGGCTCACACGATCGGCAAGATAGCGGCTCGCGTAATACAGGATGTCGTTGCCGCCGTAATCGATGAACTCGACGACGCCGAGCGCGGCGAAGCGCAAACCCATGCCGTAGCGCGTCGCCTTGTCGATCTCTTCGGCGCTCGCGACGCCCTCCTCCACCATGCGCGCCGCCTCGTTCATCACCAGCGCCTGCAGGCGCGGCACAATGTAACCCGGCGTCGCACCACAGACAACGGGCACCTTGCCGATGTCTTCGAGCAGCGCCCGCAGGCGCGCGATGACCTCGCTCGAGGTTCCAGGGTGCGTCGAAAGTTCGACCAGCGGAATCACGTACGCGGGATTCAGCCAGTGCGCGTTCAGCAGCCGCTCGGGATGGGTGACGAGCGAAACGAGATCGGTGACGAGGATCGTCGAGGTGGTCGAGGCGAGAATCGCGTCATCGCGCGACAATGCGCACGTGCGCGCGAACGCATCGCGCTTTGCTTCCAGCGTCTCGGTGACCGCCTCGAAGATCACTTCTGCCGCGCCCAAGGCCTCTGCCGCATCCGGTTCTGCCACCAGCCGGATCCTTGCGAGGACGCGCTCGACCATCTCCGAGGGCATGGCGCCCAGCTCGGCGAGCGTCGCCAGGCTCGCCGCCATTTCCATGCGCGCGTCCTGCGCCAGCCGCTGCCAGGCATCGGTGCCGCGCGGCCGCAAATCGACGAGATCGACGTCGTATCCCGCATAGGCGAACGCAAGCGCGATGCCGCGGCCCATGCGGCCCGCACCGACCGCTGCGATCGGTGTTCCGCTCCTCACCTGCCGTCCCGCAGCAGATCGCTCATCTGCGCCTGCGAAAGGCCCGCCAAACCGAGCGCTTCGAGCGTGCGCGAACCTTCACGCAGGTCGCGTCCGAGGATCGCGCCGGCAACCGCGAGCAACCCGTTCGCCACCGGCGCATCGCATCTCGCCCAGCGCGCGACCGAAGCGAGGAACGCGAGGCCGAGCACCGTGTCTTCCGTCATGTAGCGGTGCGAACGCAGGTCGATGTTCTCGCGCCAGTCGCCCGAATCGACCAGCCGCTGGTGCGCATCGCCGTACATCCAGCGGTCGCTCGTGTAATGGTCGGAAAGCGGAAAGTGCGGCGCCGGATAGCCGAGCACCTCGCGCAGCGCGATCCGCTCCGCATCCAGCCGGTCGGTCACCGCGCGAACCGAGCGCTGCGTGCCTTCGTTATGGATGTCCCAGCGCTCGAAATGCTCGAGCGGCGCCGCGTTCATCAGGATGAGCGGCGGATGGAGGATCGGCCCGGCATTCATCAGCGCGCCGGAGAGCGCGTTGCCGCACGGCTGCGCCGACGGATATGCACGGCGAATCGTCTCGAGCGCGCGCGCGGAGCGCGATTCCGGATAGACGCCGGTCGGCAGCCGCACGGCGCGGATCGTGATCGCGACCTCCGCCGGACCGCGCTTGCGCGTCAGGTACGGCAGCGTTCCGGCTTCCGCCCACGTGACGTCGGCGCGCGAGCCTGCGTTGCGCGCGATCTCCGCCATGACGTACGCGCCGAACGTCCCTGGCGGCAGGAAGACCGCCTGTCCATCCGAGAGATGCGGCGCCATCGCCCTCGCGATGTCTTCCTGCGCGGTGGCGGGGCCGGGAATCACGATCAGTTCGGCGCCGCGGATCGCCTTGCCGAGTTCACCGCCCGCCCTCGCGATCGGCACGTCGCGTGCGCCTTGGACGTCGATCAGACGGATCGCGCGAAGCTCGCCGAACGCGGCGGCGTTACGGCGCCAGAGCCGAACTTCGTGCCCCTGCTCGGAAAGATCCGCCGCGGCGGCGTAAGCGCCGTTGCCGCCGCCAAGCACCGCGATCTTCATCGCTTGCGGGCGCGAAAGACGCACGCGTCGCCGCCGCTCGCGGCGCACGAGCTTTCGCTCGCTACGGCTGCGGCGCCGAACAACATCGAGGCGACCGCCTGCAGCATTCCGGCGATCGGCGCGCACACCGCGTGCGACGAACTGCCGAAGCCCTGCGCAAACGGGCTGTTCTGCACCGTGAGCACGATCGCTTCGCCTTCGAGCGCGAACGTCCAGCTTCCCCAGCCGAGTTGCGAGGCTTTTTCGGCGACGACCGGCAGCAGGCGGTCGGGGTTCTCTGCGCGGTAGCTCTCGGCCGAGCGGCCGCCGTGCTCGGCGACCGAAGCCGCGAACGCAGCGAGCGCCTCGCTGCGCGCAGGCTCGTCCATCCGCTGGAACAATCCCATCAGCGAATCATGCCGGATCAGGAGATACCGCGCAGCCCCCTCGAGAAGCTCGCCGCGGGCGGCGTCGTGCTTCAAGCGATCACGCCCGAGGCCGCGAGCGCTTCGACCTCGCCGGCCGAATAGCCAGCTTCGCCGAGAACGCGCCGCGTGTCCTCGGCGTACTTGTGCGGGAACTCGAGCTCGGTGCGCGCATCCGCCCGGTCGACGGCCATCGGCTGCATGTGCACCGCGCGGCCTTGCGGCATCACGGTGCGCGTGAGCTTGCGCGCCAGTTGCGGCAACTGGCGCACCTGGCGCAGATCGAAGATGCGCGTCGCCGGAATCGTTGCCGCGCGCAGGTCGGCGAGGATCTCCTCGACCGGATGATGGCGGGTGACGTTCGCCATGTCGGCGTGGATCGCCGCGCGCTCCCTGTGGCGCCCTTCGTTCGTGCTGCGCACCTCGTTGGCGACCGGCGCGAACTTCGGGATCGCCGTGAGGCGCTTCCACTGCGCGTCGCTGCCGATCGCGAGGTAGACGAATCCGTCCGCGGCCGGGTAGACGTTGGTGGGAATGAACTTGCGGTGCTCGTTGCCTGCGCGGGTGATCTCGTTTTCCTGGCAGCCAAGGTCGATCAGCGGCAGCACGGTGATCAGCCAAGACGCAGCCGCCTGCAGCATCGAGACGTGGATCTCGGTTCCGCGCCCGCTCTCGGCGCGCTCGAGCAACGCGAGCATCACGTTCGCGTAGACCTCGTCACCTGCTTTCAAGTCGATCACCGGCAGTCCCATCACCGTCGGCGGGCCGTCGGGGTTCCCGGTCACTTCCATGTAGCCGCACATCGCCTGGATCACCGGGTCGTATCCCGGCGCCTCGGGGTACTCGGGCCCCATCGCCGAAATCCCGGCCCAGACGAGGTCGGGCTTCGCCGCGGAGAGCGTCGCATAGTCGATGCCGAGCGAGCGATAGCGCGAAGGCACGGTGTTGCAGCAGAACACGTCGACGTCGAGCGTGCGGATGAGCTTCCGCAGCACGTCGTGGCCGCGCTCGTCCTTCAGGTTCAGCGCGATCGCTTCCTTGCCGACGTTCGGCGCGATGAAGTAGCTGCGCCGGTCGTCATCCGCGATGCGCCCGCCGATATAGCGGTTCGGGTCGCCCGGCAACGCGCCTTTCTGCGGTGTCGCCTCGATGCGGATCACGCGCCAGCCGAGTTGCGCGAAGCGCAGCGTCGCCGACGGAAGCGACAGCGCCTGCTCGAGGCTCAACACCGTGCGCCGCTTCATGCCGACGCTTCCCAGACCGGCGCCGCAAGCTCGCCGTGCAGCGCGCGATACACGCGCTCCGGAGTGAACGGCAGCGACGTGATGCGCACGCCGGTTGCGTTCTCGATGGCGTTGGCGACCGCAGCGGCGACGCAGATCGCAGGCGCTTCGCCGACGCCTTTGGCGCCCTGCGGCCCTTCGCCGTCCATCGTCTCGATGAACGAGATGTCCATGTCAGGCATTTCGGGCGCCGTCACGAGCTTGTAGTCGCGAAACGCCGGGTTGCGGATCGCGCCGTCCTCGACGATCAGATTCTCGGTGAGCGCGTAGCCCTGTCCCATCACCACTCCGCCCTCGATCTGGCCTTCGATCCCGAGGCGGTTGAGCACGCGCCCGACGTCGTGCGCGCCGGTGATCTTCAGCAGCCGGACGATTCCGGTACGCGTGTCTACTTCGACTTCGGCGACCTGCGTCGCCCAGGCGTAGGCCGCCGAGACATCGCCCTTGAACTCGCGGTCCTGGTGCTTCGACGGCGGCTCGTAGTAGTGCGTCGTCATCACGAGCTCCGCCTTGTCGGAAAAGTGCAGCGACCGGATGAGCTTCCCAAGCTCGAACACCGGTTCGCCGCTCGCTTTCAGCACCACATGCGCGCCGCGCAGATCGAGCGCGTCCTCGGAGTGGCCGGACTTCGCCGCGGCTGCGGCGAAGATCTTCGCTTTTGCCTTCTTTGCCGCGCCGATCGCCGAGTTTCCGGCGATGAACGTCGTGCGCGAAGCGTGCACGCCGACGTCCCACGGCGTGATGTCGGTGTCGTTGTTGACGACCGTGACCGACGAGAGCGGCAAGCCGAGCTCCTCGCACACGAGCTGCGAGAGCACTGTCTCCGAGCCCTGGCCGATCTCGGAGGCGCCGGTGATCAGCGTGACGTGCGCGAAATCGTCGATCTTGAGGATCGTGCCGCAGCCGTCGGAGGGGTAGATCTTCGCGCCGCCGCCGACGTGCAGCATCGAAGCCATCCCGACACCGCGCTTCACCGGATTGCAGTCCGCGCGCTGCGCCGCGTATTCACGCCGCTTCTCGCGGTAGCTGCTGCGCGCCGCCGCGGTCGAGAGGCATTCTTTCAGCCCGCAGGTCTTGAAGTGCATGCCCTGCGGCGTCACCTCGCCCGGGTCCTGCGCGTTCCTGAGGCGAAACTCGAGCGGATCCATGCCGAGCGCATCGGCGAGCTTGTCCATGTGCGCTTCGACGGCGAACGTCGCCTGCAGATTGCCGTAGCCGCGGAACGACCCGGCATACGGGTTGTTCGTGTACACCGCGACCGTGTGGTATCTGCAGTGCGGCACGCGATAGAGCGACGAGATCGTCTGCATCATCACGAACGGCGTCGTCGCGCCCCACGACGTATAGGCACCGTTGTCATGCACCGTCTCCACGGTGCGGAACGTGAGCGTGCCGTCCTTGCGGCAGCCCGAGCGGAGCTTCAGGAGCACCGGCTGGCGCGTCGGCGAGGCGAGGAACTCCTCCTCGCGCGTGAAGACGAGCTTGACCGGCCGCCGCGTGATCTTCGCGAGAAAAATCGCAATCGGCTCGAACGGATAGATGTCGAGCTTGGAGCCGAAGCCGCCGCCGATCGGCGGCTGAATGATGCGCACGCGGCCCGGGTCGATGCCGAGCATGTCGGCGAACTCGCGCTTGTGCAGGAACGGCACCTGCGTATTGGAGTAAAGGAGCAAATTGCCGCCCGGGTCGAAGTCGGCGATCACGCCCGAGACGCCCATGCAGCAGTGCGTGACATAGTGCAGCCGGAAGACATCCTCGACGATCACGTCGGACTCGCGCTCCCCTTGCACGACGTCGCCCTGGTGATAGTCGAACGTCATCGCCACGTTGTCGGGCTTCCCGGCGAAGGCGACCGGTGCGCCGGGCTTGAGCGCCGGGCTGCCGTTCGCGCCGTGCGGCTCGGGATGAATCAGCGGCGCACCCGGTTTCATCGCCTCGAGCGCGTTGGTGAGCGGCGGCAGCGACTCGTATTCGACCCGGATCAGCCGGAGCGCGGCTTCCGCGATTTCCTCGCTGTCCGCCGCCACCGCGGCGATTTCATCGCGCAGGCTGCGCACGCGGTCGGTCTTCAGGGGCAGGTGGTCTTTCGCGACGCCGATCGGGCGCTGCCACGGCACGTCCGCCGCCGTGATCACCGCGTGCACGCCGGGAAGCGCCTTCGCCACCGAAGTGTCGATCGAGCGAATCTTGGCGTGCACCTGCGTCGAACGCAGGATCTTCGCGTGCAACTCGCCCGGCAGGTCGATGTCCTGCAGGTAGCGCGTGCGGCCGCTCGCTTTTTCCGGCGCATCGAGCTTTGGAATGCGCTTGCCGATCAGCGATTCGGGCGTGCGGGGTTTTTCTGCGGCACCCATGGCGGTCTCCTACTCTGCCTGCGCGGCGGCTTCAACCGCTTCGACGATCTTGCGGTAGCCGGTGCAGCGGCAAAGATTGCCTTCGAGCGCGCGCTTGATCGCCTGCGCATCCGCCGCCGGGTTCGCATCGAGCAGGTGGCTCGCCTGCACCATGACGCCCGGCGTGCAGAAGCCGCATTGCACGGCGCCATGCTCGACGAAGCTCCTGCGCAGCGCTTCGCCGCGCGGCTGCGAGACGATCCCCTCGATCGTCACCAGCTCGCGGCCGTCGCAATCGACCGCGAACATCAGGCAGGAATTGACGCTCGTGCCGTCGACGAGGATCGTGCACGCGCCGCACTCCCCCTCGCCACAGCCGTACTTGGTTCCGGTGAGCTTGAGGACTTCGCGCAACATGGCGAGCGCGCTCATGTCGGCGGGCACGGCGGTTCGCGTCTTCACGCCGTTCAGCGTGAATTCGATTTCAGCGCGGGCGTGCATCTTCGAGCATCCTTCGCAGGTTGTTGCGAATCATTTCGACGCGATACCAGGCCGAAGCGCGCACGTCCGAGATGGGATGCACCTCGGCCGCCGCCGCTTCCGCCGCCGCCTCGATCGTCGCGGCGTCGAGCGGCTTTCCTTCGAGCAGGCTTTCCGTGCGCGGCGCCCGGATCGGTGTCGGCGCCACCGCGCCAAATGCGACGCGCACGCCGCGCAGGCGGTTTGCCTCGCGCACCGCGCCAAGCCCGATCGAGATCCCCGAAATGTCGAGTCCCGGACGCGTGCCGAGCTTGTAGAAGTCCTGGTAGAAGGCCGCCGCCGGCAGCGGGATCTCGATCGCGGCGAGCAGCTCGAACGGCGCGCGCTTGGTCTTCCCCGGGCCGGTGAAGAACTCGGCAGCCGGAATTGCGCGCCATTGCAGCGCCGCGCCGTTCGGTTTCCGCGCGAGCAGGATCCGCGCATCCAGCACGAGCAGCGGCACCAGCGTGTCGCCCGCAGGCGAAGCGTTGCACACGTTGCCGCCGAGCGTGGCCGCATTGCGGATCTGGTCGCTCGCGAAATGGTCGCACGCCTGCCACAGCACGCCGAGGCGCTCGCGCACCAGCGCGCTCTGCATCAGTTGCGTGATCGTGGTGAGCGCGCCGATGCGGATGGCGTCGCCCCTCTGCTCGATGCCAGTGAGCTCCGGGACGCGCCGCAGGTTCATCAGCACCGGCTGGAATTGCGCGCGCCCGGCCTGCGTCTGCGGCATCAGGTCGGTGCCGCCGGCGAGGAGCGTGACGTTTCCGCCGCGCAGCAGTCCCGCGGCTTCGTCGAGCGTGCGCGGGGCGACGTAGCGTTCGATGCCCGGGCCCATCGCTAGAACCTCACCGGCTCGCGGTAGCGGCCGTAGACGGAGGCGAGCTCGTGCGTCACTTCGCCGACGCTGGCATAGGCTTTCATCGCTTCGACGATCGCCGGCATCACGTTCGCGCCTTCCTGCGCTGCGCGCTTCACTTCGCCCAGGGCCGCGGCGACCTGCTTCGCATCGCGCTCCCTGCGCAGCGCCGCGAGGGTGTCGATCTGCCGTTGCGCGTCGGCTTCGCTGTACGGATGCATCGCCACTTCGTGCTCCGCTTCCTTCTCGACGCGGTAGCGGTTGACGCCCACTTTCGGAAATTCACCCGACTCGATCGCGCGCTGCATGCGGTAGGCCTGCGCCGAGACCTTCGCCTGGATCACGCCCTCGGCGACGAGCTTGACGATGCCGCCCGCGGCATCGACCTCGGCCATCACTTCCTCCATCTTCTGCCGCATCTGGTTGGTCAGCGTCTCGACGTACCAGGACCCGCCGAGCGGATCGACGGTGTCGGCGAGGCCCATCTCCTCGATCAGCAGCTGCATCGTGCGGAGCGAAATGCGCTGCGCGTATTCCGTCGGGATCGTGTAGGCCTCGTCGTAGCAGCAGAGCGCCATCGTCTGCGCGCCGGAGAGCGCGGCGATCAGGCCGTAGTACGCGCCGCGCACGATGTTGAGCTCCGGCTGCTCGAGCGTGAGTCCCCCGCCTCCGCCGCCGGCGATCGTCCGCAGCCAGGCCGATTCCGGCCTCTTCGCACGGAAGTGCTCGCGCACGATCTTCGCCCACAGCCCCCGGCCCGCGCGGTACTTGCACACCTGCTCGAAGAGGTTGCCGAACACGTTGAAGTTGAACGACAGGCGCCCGGCGAACTCGTCCACGTCGACGCCACGCGCGATCACCTCGTCCGCATACGCCCTGGCGATGCAGAATGCGTAGGCCATCTCCTGCACCGGGTCGGCACCGGACTCGCGGATGTGATATCCGCACACCGAGACCGGGCTGTACTTCGGTGCGTGCTGGGCGCAGTACTCGATCGTGTCGCCGACCAGCTTCACCGACGGCTCGACCGGATACACCCACGTGCCGCGCCCGATGAACTCCTTCAGGATGTCGTTCTGCGCCGTGCCGCGCAGGTCCGCGAGCGCATAGCCGCGCTTCTCGGCCATCGCGAGATACATCGCGATCAGCTGCGGCGCGGCACCGTTCACGGTGAGCGAAACCGTGATCTTTGCGAGATCGATGCCATCGAACGCGATCTCGAAATCGCGCAGCGTGTCGACCGCCATGCCGACGCGCCCGACTTCGCCGGCGGCGATTCGGTCGTCGGAATCGACGCCGCATTGCGTCGGCAGGTCGAACGCGACGTTCAAGCCCGTCTGACCGTTCGCGATCAGGTACTTGAAGCGCTTGTTGGTCTCGTGCGGGTTGCCGAAGCCGGTGTACTGGCGCATCGTGTACGGGCGCTGGCGGTACATCCGCGGATGGATGCCGCGCAC
>DASUMM010000020.1:0-4802 GCA_036277655.1 Burkholderiales bacterium
CATCCGGATCAGACAGAGGTCGGCAAAATCCGGATGCCGGTTGGCATAACGCTCGGCGAGCGCTTCGAGTTGCGGCAGGTGGTCGCGGCAATCGAATGCCAGGGCCACCAGGCCTTCGCGCAGCATGGCGAACACCAGCGCGGTGTCCTGCAGATGGAACGCCGCTTCGGCGAGCACCGCCTCGCACGTCAGCAGCGGCTCGCCGAGGCGCTCCGCGACCTCGACCGCCCAGTCGTGGTGGGCGTCGTTGCGGTTGGCGAATGCCACCAGGAAGCCGGTATCGGCGATCCCTTTCACGGGCGCGCAAAGCCCCTGCGCCGGGAGAGGTCCTTCGGCCCCCGCACCGTGCCGGCGAGCCTCAGGTATGGCTTGCCGGCATTGCCGGCCCGGGCCTTCTCAAGCTGGTCGCGAACGATTCTTCCCTGCGGCACGCCGGTCGTTGCGGCGGTACGCGCCAGCCATTCGGCCAGCTCTTTGCTGAGACGGATGGTGATTGTGTGACTCATGCGTCAGAATCGTACACATCCGCCCGATGCCCTGCAAGGTGTCGCGGGCGGGCGCTTTCCGCCGCCGAATGTCCGCAAGGCGCACAGGGTAGACTCCGCTCCGCAATCCGATGTACCGCGACCCGCTCACCGGCCTCGCCATGCGCGAGCTTTTCCTGCACGGCACGGCGCAGATGCTCGAGCGCGCGCGCCGGGAAGGGCGCGGACTGCTGGTTGGCATCGTCGACCTGCAGCGCATGCGGCAGGTGAACGAGTCACTGGGCCGTGCCGCGGGCGACCAGATCCTGCGCGAAGTCGCCGGGCGTATCGCGCGTACGGCGCCGCAGGACGCGCTCGCCGGACGCTTGGCCGGCGGCCAGTTCGCGGTCGCGTCGTTCGGCGGCGCAAGCGAGGGCACGATGGCGCACCTCGTCGAGGCGGTGCTGGACGAGGTCTCGCAGCCGGTCGCGCACGATGGTAAGCCCATTACGCTCGCCGCGAATGCCGGCGTGGCGGTGTTTCCCGACGACGGCGAGGACGCCGAAGCGCTGTGCCAGCGCGCGGAAGCGGCGCTCCGCATGGCGAAGTCGCGCCACGAGCGGCTGGTGTTCTACTCGCCCGAAATGAGCGCGCGCATGACCGACCGGCTCGCCCTCGAACACCGCCTGAGGGACGCAGTCGCCGCCGAGCAGTTCGTGCTGCACTACCAGCCGAAGCTGGACCTGGCGAGCGGCCGCCCGAGCGGCACCGAGGCGCTCGTGCGCTGGCGCTCGAGCGAGCGCGGCCTGGTGCCGCCGGCGCATTTCATCCCGGTACTGGAAGAGACCGGCATGATCCGCGAGGCGGGGCGCTGGGTGCTCGCGGAAGCGGCGCGCGCGCAGGTGCGCTGGCGCTCGGCCGGCATCGACCCGGGTGCGACCTCGGTGAACGTCTCGCCGCTGCAGTTGCGCCAGCGCGATTTCGTCGCCGACGTGCTCGGGACGATCCGCGAGGCGGGCGCCGCGCCGGCGCAGATCGAGCTGGAGGTGACCGAGTCGTCGGTGATCGAGAACCTCGCCGAGAACATTCCGCGGCTGGCGGCGCTGCGCGAAGCCGGCCTCAAGATCGCGCTCGATGATTTCGGCACCGGCTACTCCTCGCTCTCGTATCTCGCCCGGCTGCCGCTCGATGCGTTGAAGATCGACCGCTCGTTCCTCGTTCACCTGGCGAGCGAGCGCAAGGTGAGGACGCTGACGAGCGCGATCGTGCAGCTCGCGCATGCACTGGAGCTGCGCGTGATCGCCGAGGGCGTCGAGACCGAAGCGCAAGCGCAGGTGCTGCGGGAGCTCGGCTGCGACGAGATGCAGGGCTCCCTTGCGGCGCAGCCGATGGCCGAAGAGGAGCTGCTGGAATTCCTGCGAAAGTAGTTCAGCCCCGCGCGCGGGGGACTCTCACATGTTCGGGTAGTTCGGCCCGCCGCCGCCTTCCGGCGTCACCCAGACGATGTTCTGCGTCGGGTCCTTGATATCGCAGGTCTTGCAGTGCACGCAGTTCTGCGCATTGATGTGCAGCCGCGGATCCGGATCGCGCAGGATCTCGTAGACGCCCGCGGGACAGTAGCGCTGCTCGGGGGCGTCGTACAGCTCGAGGTTGATGTTCACCGGCACCGCCGCGTCCTTCAGCGTCAGGTGCACCGGCTGGTCCTCGGCGTGGTTGGTGTTGGAGAAGGAGACGTTCGTCAGCCGGTCGAACGTGAGCACGCCGTCGGGCTTCGGGTACTGGATCGGCTGCGCTTCGCTCTTCTTCTTCAGCGTGTCGTGATCGGCGTGCGCGTGGTGCAGCGTCCAGGGCGCCTTGCCGCCGAAGACGATCTGGTCGATGCCGACCATCAGCGAGCCGAGGTACAAGCCCTTGGCCATCCAGGGCTTGAAGTTGCGCGCACGCCAGAGTTCGTCGAAGAGCCACGACTGGCGGAACGCGTCCGGGTAGGCATCCAGCCGGTCTGCCGAGCGGCCGGCGGAAATCGCCGCATGCGCCGCTTCCGCGGCGAGCATCCCGGATTTGATCGCGCTGTGGCTCCCCTTGATGCGCGAAGCGTTCAGGAAGCCGGCGTCGTCGCCGATCAGGCAGCCGCCGGCGAAGACGAATTCCGGCAGCGACTGCATTCCGCCGGCGCTGATCGCCCGCGCGCCGTAAGCAACGCGCTTTCCGCCCTCGAAGAATCCGCGGATCGCGGGATGCGTCTTGTAGCGCTGGAACTCCTCGTGCGGGTTCAGGTGCGGGTTCGTGTAGGCGAGGCCGAGCACGAAACCGACCGCCACCTGGTGGTTCTCCAGGTGGTAGAGGAACGAGCCGCCGTAGGTCTGCGCATCGAGCGGCCATCCGGCGGTATGCACCACGAGCCCCTGCTGGTGCTTGTCGGGCTGGATGTCCCACAACTCCTTCAACCCGATCCCGTAGACCTGCGGATCGGCCTTGTTGCGCAGGCCGTACTTGGCTTCCAGCTGGCGCCCGAGATGGCCGCGGCATCCTTCGGCGAAGAACGTGTACTTCGCGCGCAGCTCGATGCCCGGTTGATATGCGTCGGTCTTCTCGCCCTTGCGATTGATGCCCATGTCGCCGGTCGCCACACCGGCGACGCCTCCCTTACCGTCGTAGAGCACTTCGGCGGCCGCGAAGCCGGGGAAGATTTCCACGCCGAGCGCTTCGGCCTGGCGTCCGAGCCAGCGGCAGACGTTGCCGAGGCTCACCACGTAGTTGCCGTGGTTCTTGAAGCAGCCCGGCAGCATCCAGTTCGGCGTGCGCGTGGCGCCGGTCTCGGTAAGGAAGAGGAAGCGGTCTTCGCTCACCGGCGCGTTCAGCGGCGCGCCTTTTTCCTTCCAGTCGGGGATCAGCTCATCGAGCGCGCGCGGATCCATGACGGCGCCCGAGAGAATGTGCGCGCCGATCTCGGAGCCCTTCTCCAGCACGCAGACGGAGCGCTCGGCGGAAAGCTGCTTCAGGCGGATCGCTGCCGCGAGCCCTGCCGGACCGCCGCCGACGATCGCGACGTCGTACTCCATCGATTCGCGCGCCATGCGCAAATTATAATCGTCGGGCCATGGAGGCTCCCCGCAGGCTCGCCCATATCGAGCGCATCCCGATTCGCTGGGGCGACATGGATGCGATGGGGCACGTCAACAACACGGTCTACTTCCGCTACATGGAGCAGGCGCGCATCAGCTGGTTCGACGTGCTGGTGCCGGAAGCCGAAGCATGGAAGGAGACCGGCATCGTCATCGCGAACGCAAACTGCAACTACAAGCGCGCCATGGTGTATCCCGGCACGGTCGAAGTGAGGCTCTATGTCGGCGAGCCCGCCGGATCGAGCGTGCCGACGTTCTACGAGATGCGGGTCGAAGGCGACGAGAAGCTCTTTGCCGACGGCGCCGCAACCGTCGTCTTCATCGACCTGGCGAAGCAGAAGCCGCGCCGCATCCCGGATCCGGTGCGCGAGCGCCTGCGCAACGCAGCTCCGAGCCGATGAGCGATCGTCCGCTCTGGACGCCGGATCCTGCGAAGGCAGCGCAGACGCTCGCCGCGCGCTTCCTCGAGCGCGCCGGCAAACGCGACTGGCAGGAGCTCTATCGCTGGTCGGTCGATGCATCGCCCGAGTTCTGGAACCTGCTCTGGGATTTCTGCGAAGTGCGCGGGACGAAGGGCGCGCGAACGCTCGTCGATGGCGATCGCATGCCGGGTGCGAAGTGGTTTCCGGATGCGCGCCTGAACTATGCGCAAAACCTGCTGCGCTCGCCGGACGATGGCGAGGCGGTCGTCTTCTGGGCCGAGTCGCGCGTGAAGCGCCGCATGACGCGGCGCGAGCTGCACGACCTCGTCTCGAGGATGGCGCAGGCGCTGCGGGCGTGCGGAGTAGAGAAGGGCGATCGCGTCGCCGGCTATGCTCCGAACCTCCCGGAAGCGCTCGCGGCGATGCTGGCGACGGCGAGCCTCGGCGCCATCTGGTCTTCCTGCTCGCCGGATTTCGGCGTGCGCGGCGTGCTCGATCGCTTCGGGCAGATCGAGCCCAAGGTGCTCTTCTGCGCCGACGGCTACGTCTACGGCGGCAAGGAATTCGATTCGCTCGACAAGGTGCGCGACATCCTGCGCGGGCTGCCGAGCGTGCGCACCTGCGTGGTGCTGCCGTACCTTGGCAGGCCGGCCAGCGTCGGAAGCGCGCTCGCCGATTTCATCGCGCCGTTCGCGCCGCGGGCGATCGAATTCACGCCGTTCGCGTTCGACCATCCGCTCTACATCCTGTATTCGTCGGGCACCACGGGCGTGCCCAAATGCATCGTGCAC
>DASUMM010000021.1:0-3484 GCA_036277655.1 Burkholderiales bacterium
TGCCGGCAACGCCGGAGCGCGTGTGGGCCGCCATTCGTGCCGCCAGGGACGGACGGCCGCGCGCCTACTCTATCGAGGGGCGGTCGCGGTCGTAGCCTCGCCGGCGCTCCGGCTCTCGGTCTTCTACTTCGCGTACTTCGCGCACCTCGGCGCGTACGTCGCCTATTTTTCGCTGTGGCTCGAGGCGCGCGGCTATTCGCCGGCGGTGATCGCCTCGGTGCTCGCGGTGCCGGCGGTGCTTCGCATCGCCGCGCCGGCGCTGTGGGGCTGGCTCGCCGAGCGCATTGCCGCGCGGCTGCCCGGCGGTGCGGCCTCGCTGCTCGCCCTGTGTTGCGCGCTCGCTGCGGCGAGCTTCGCGATGCTCGGGCAGGCGAGCGACTTGAATGCCGTGTTCCTGTGGATTTCGCTCACGGCGCTCTTCAGCTCGGGCGTGCTGCCGCTCGTCGATGCGATGGCGCTCGCCGCGCTCGGCGCATCGAGCGGCGCGTATGGGCCGGTGCGGCTGTGGGGCTCGATCGGTTTCATTGCGAGCGTGATGGCGGCCGGTGCGTGGCTCGAGCGCGCGCCGGTGACGGTCGTGCTGCCGCTCGTCGCTGCGCTGATGCTCATCGCTGCGCTTTCGGCCCTGGGGTTGCCGCACATCCGGGCGGCGCCGCCGCAGGAAGAGCCGCGCGGTGCGTTGCAATTGCTGCGCGAGCCGCGCGTCGCTGCATTCTTTGCGGCGTGCTTCTGCATGACCGTCGCGCACGGCGCCTTGTATGCGTTTTTTTCGATCTATCTGGTGGATGCCGGATATTCGACGACGACCGTCGGGGTGCTGTGGACGCTCGGCGTGCTGGCAGAGATCGCGGTGTTCCTCTGGTTGCCGGCGCTGATGCAACGGCTGTCGCTCCGCACGATCCTGCTCGCGAGCTTTGCCGCGGCGGGGGTGCGCTTCCTTGCGATCGGATGGGCGGTCGACCTGCTCGCCGTGCTCGTGCTGGCGCAACTGCTGCACGGCTTGACGTTCGGTGCGTATCACGCCGCCGCAGTCGCGGCGGTGCATCGGCTCTTCGGCGGCGCGCTCGCGGTGCGCGGGCAGGCGCTGTATGCAAGTCTTTCCTATGGGCTCGGCGGCGTCGCCGGGATGCTCCTATCCGGCTGGGCGTGGGGCGCGTTCGGCCCGCAGGTCGCTTTCGCGGCGAGCGCCGGGTTCGGCCTCCTCGGCGGGCTGCTGATCGCGTCGAAATTCCGGCTCTAGATCACGCGGCGCTCGCGCAGTTGCGCAACCTCCGCCTCCGTGTAGCCGATTTCCCCCAAGATCTTCGCGGTATCCGCGCCGAGCACCGGCGCGGCCTTGCGCGGTACGCGCTCGGTGCGCGAGAAGAAAATCGGCGGCGTGGCGACCGGCGCGGGTTTCGGCAAACCCGGAAAATCGAGCGGCTGCAGCAGCCCGAGCGCCGCCACCTGCGGGTGATCGAGCGCCTGCTGCGGCGAGAGCACCGGGCCGCAGGGGATCGCCGCCTTTCCCAGCGTCTCGATCACCTCCTGCGTGGTGCGCGTCGCGCACCAGCGCGCCATCCGCTCGCTCACTACTTCTCCATGGTTGCCGCGCGAAAGGTCGTCCTTGAAGCGCGGATCGGTCAGCCATTCGGGCTCGCCCATCAGCCGCGCCCAGCGCTCATAGAGCGGCTGGCCGACGACCTGGCAGAGGATCGAGCCATCGGCAGTCCGAAAAATATCGACCGGCGCCGCGGTCTGGCCGCGGTTTCCCGTCGGCTGGCGATTGATGCCGAGCACCGCCTGCTCGATCAGCATCGCGTTGCCGAGCGTTAGCGCGCTGCCAAGGAGCGATCCCTTGACGATCTGTCCTTTCCCGCTCCTCGAGCGCTCCATCAGCGCAATCATCGTGCCGAACGCGCAGTGCAGCGCGGTGGCGAAATCCACCCAGGCCACCCATGCACGCTGCGGCTTCCCCGGCTCGCCGCTCATGTACACGGCGCCGGACATCGCCTGGCCGACGCCGTCGAAGCCGACGTAGCCGCTCATCGGCCCGCTCGCTCCGTACGCCGAAACCGTGGTGAGGATGATGTCCGGCTTCACTGCGCAGAGCGACTCGTAGTCGAGGCCCATCGGCGCCAGCGTGCGCTCGGGAAGATTCGCGATCACCACATCCGCGGTCTTCACCAGGCGCTGCACGACTTCGCGACCTTCGGCCGCCATCGGGTCGAGCGTCAGCGAGCGCTTGTTGCGGTTCATCTGCAGGAAGAGCGCGCCTTCGCCGGTCGGCGCCACCGGCGCGGTGTAGCGGTCCTCGCTGCCGCTGCGCTTTTCGATGCGGATGACTTCCGCGCCGTACTCGGCGAGCAGCGCCGCGCAATACGGCCCCGCGATGTAGCGGCCGAAGTCGAGCACGCGGATTCCTTTCAGCAGATCGCTCATGAGTCGCTCACGTAAAGGTGAAATTCACTTCCGGGTTGCGGCCGCTGACGATCTCGGCGAGCGCGCGCCCCGAGCCGCAGGCGTGCGTCCAGCCGAGCGTGCCGTGGCCGGTGTTCAGGTACAGGTTGCGATAGCGGGTGCGGCCGATGTAGGGCACGTTGCTCGGCGTTGCGGGACGCAAGCCGGCCCAGAATTGGGCCTGGGTCGCGTCGCCTGAATCCGGAAAAAGCTCGAGCGTGCGGTTCACGATCGCGCGGCAGCGCGCCTCGCGGATCGAGGTGTCGTAGCCGGTGAGTTCGGCCGTGCCGGCGATGCGCAGTCGCTCGCCGAAGCGCGAGAAGACGAGCTTGTACGCTTCGTCGGTGAGCGAGACGGTCCAGGCGCTGGCTGCGTTCTTCACCGGCATCGTCACCGAGTAGCCTTTCGCCGGATAGATCGCCAGTGGAATGCCCAGCGGACGGGCGAAGTGCGGGCTATAGCTGCCGAGGCAGAGCACGTAGGCATCGGCGCGCAGCGGAGCGACGCCTTGGGTGTCGACCTGTGAGATTCGATCGCCTTCGGCGACGATGCGCTCGATCGTGACGTGGTTCTCGAAGCGCACGCCTTTCGCTGCGCAGCGCTCCGCAAGCGCCAGCGTGAACTTGTGCGCGTCGCCGCTTTCGTCTTCCTGCGAGTAGGTTCCGCCGGCCAGGCGCTCACCCAGTGCGCCGAGCGCCGGCTCGATCGCCACGCATTGCGCGGCGTTCTTGAGGGCGCGATCCGAGCCGAGCTTGCGCATGTATTCGCTCATGCGGGCGCTCGCCGCAAGTTCCGCTTCGCTCAGATAGAAATGCAGGATGCCGCGCGTCTGCTCGTCGTACGTGATTCCGGTCGCGCGGCGCAGGTCGCGCAGCGCGGTGCGGCTGTACATGCCGAGGCGCAGCAACTGCGCCGCGTTGGCGCGATTGCGCCCGGGAAAGCATTCGGCCAGGAAGCGCAAGCCCCACGCCCACTGCTGCGGATCGGCGCGCAGGCGAAAAAGGAGCGGCGCGTCTTCGCGGCCGAGCCACTTCAGGATCTTCAG
>DASUMM010000022.1:0-10421 GCA_036277655.1 Burkholderiales bacterium
CGAAGTGCGCGTCGGTTCTCTTGCCATGCGCATGGCCGAGCACACTGCGGTGGATGTGCTTGCGCTTGACGATCGCGCCTTTCAGTTGCGGGTCCCGCAAGGCAACGTGCAACTGCGCGTACGGCGGCTGCCGCCGGATCGCGTGATGGAGATTGCAACGCCCAGCGCTTCGGTCGTCATCCGCAGACCCGGAACGTTCCGGATCAGCGTCGATTCTTCAGGCGCGATGATCGCCGTGGTGCGGGGCGGCGGTGAAGCCGAGGTTTACACCGCCGATTCGAGCGTGGTGGTGAGGGACAACGAGGAAGTTTCCGTGGCTGGCGGAGCGCTACCCGAACTCTATGCCGCGCCTCCGTTGGATGAGTTCGATCGCTGGGCGGAGAGCCGCGATCGCCGCGAGGCGCGTATCGCTGCAACGCGATATGTGCCGATCGAGATGACCGGCTACGAGGACCTCGACTATTACGGCCAGTGGCGTAGCGTGGGGAACTACGGCACGGTCTGGATTCCGACGGGGATGCCGGCGGATTGGGCGCCGTATCGCTATGGCCACTGGGTATGGGTCTCGCCGTGGGGCTGGACCTGGGTTGACGACGCACCGTGGGGCTTTGCGCCGTTCCACTATGGACGGTGGGTCCACGTTGACAACTACTGGGCGTGGGCGCCAGGGCGGATCGTCGAGCGCCCGATCTATTCGCCGGCGATGGTGGCATTCCTCGGCGGCGCGGATTTCGGCGTCGCGCTCGGCCTCGGCGCCGCTGTCGGCTGGGTGCCGCTCGGTTGGAACGAGCCGTACCTCCCGTGGTACACAGCCAGTCCCACCTACGTTCGCAACGTAAACGTCACGCATGTGACCAACGTCACGAACATTACGAATGTGCAGAACATTCGCTATGTGAACCGCAGCGTCCCGACCGCCGTTACGGTGGTGCCGCGCGAGGCGTTCGTTTCAGCACGCCAGATCGAGCGTGCGGCGATCCGTGTGCCCCAGCGGCTTGCGGCGACCGCACCAATCATTCGCACTTCTCCGGTCGCGGAGCCAACGCGGACCAGCTTCGTCCGTGCAGAGCGGGGTTCGCGGCCGCCAGAGCAGGTCATCCGGCGAGAGGCCGTGGCGGTGAATGCGCCGCCCGCGCTTTCTCGCGAGGACCGCCGCCAGGAGCGCAGGCTTGCCACGACCGAGCAACGTCCGCCGGTGCGTGTGATCGAGCGCCGGGAGCGCGCCAACGTGCAAGTGAATCCGGCACCTTCGGCGGATACGCGCCGTCCGCAGATGCAGGCGCCGCGCGTGATGGCGCCGGTAGAGCAGCCGAGGGCGCCGCAGACTGTGCAGGAGCAGCAGAGGCGCGAGCAGCGCGGCGAGCGCCAGCGTGAGGCCCAGCGCACCCAGGAAGAGCTGCAAAAGGCGCAGGCGCAGCAGCAGACGGAGCAGCTCGAGCGCCAGCGCCGGCAAGCCGAAGAGCAGCAGCAGCGCGCGCGCCGGGGTGCCGCGGATCGCGAACAGCGTGCCGTGCAGGAGCAGCAGCGGCAGGAGCTGGAGCGTCGGCGCCAGGAAGCGCAACGCGATGGTGACGAGCGCGGCCGGCGCGCACGGGAGGAGCAACAACAGCGTGCGATCGAGAAGCAGCGCGGGGCAGCGGAGCAGCAACGTGCGATCCAGGAGCAGCGTCGCGCAGCGCAGGAGCAGGAGCGCGCGCAACGCTCGCAGCAGGAGCAGCAACGTGCGATCCAGGAGCAGCGGCGCGCAGCGCAGGAGCAGGAGCGTGCGCAACGCTCGCAACAGGAGCAGCAGCGCGCGATCCAGGAGCAGCGGCGCGCAGCGCAGGAGCAGGAGCGTGCGCAACGCTCGCAGCAGGAGCAACAGCGCGCCATCCAGGAGCAGCGCCGCGCAGCGCAGGAGCAAGAGCGTGCGCAACGCTCGCAGCAAGAGCAGCAGCAGAAGGCACGAGAGCAGCAAAGCCGCCAGCAGGAGGAATTGCGCCAACGGCAGGAAGGGGAGCGGCGCGCGCGAGAGCAGCAGAGCCGTCAGCAGGACGAAATGCGCCAGCGGCAACAGCAACAGGCGGAGCAGCAACGCGCCCGCGAACAGCAGGCACGCCAGCAGCAGGAGCTACGCCAGCGTCAGGCGGAACAGCAGCAGCGAGCGCAGCAGGAGCAGCAACGCGCCCAGCAGGCGGCCCAACAGCGCGCCGAGCAGCAACGAGCACAGCAGGAGCAGCAACGCGCCCAGCAGGCGGCGCAACAGCGGGCCGAGCAACAACGTGCTCAGCAGGCGGCTCAGCAACGAGCGCAGCAGGAGGCGCAGAGACAGCAGGCGCAGGCGCAACGAGCGCAACGGGCTGCTGCGGAGCAGCGGGCGCGCGAAGCGCAGGCGCAGCGTCAACAGCAGCAGGCGGAGCAACGCGGACAGGCACAGCCGCGCCAGGCGCCGCGCGAAGCGGAGAAAGGCGAAAAAGGCCGCAGACCAGCCGAGGGCTGAAGCGGGCTAGCTCTTCTTCCGGCTCGTCCGCTCCACCGGGCGCTGCGTCTGCCGCGGCGCTCGGGTGAGGTGCACCGACTCACGCACGTCCTTGCGCGTCGGAGTCGGCACCGTCTGAGCGCCTCGCGAATCCTTTCCCGGCCGGCCGCGCGACGGCGCCTTCTTCGAGCGCGACGAAAGCTTCGGGCGCGCCATCACGGATTGCCGATGAAGTCGCGCTTGCCGACTTCCACGCCGTTGTGGCGCAGGATGTCGTAGGCGGTGACGGCATGGAAGTAGAAGTTCGGCAGCGCGAAGCCGAGCAGGTATTGCATCCCTTTCCAGCGCACTTCGACCGGGCCGAGCTTCAGGTGGATCTCCTTTTCCTCCGAGCCGTCGATCTGCGAAGCCTTCACGCTCGAGACGAAATCGATCGTCTTCGCGATGCGCGCCTTCAACTCGGCGAACGTCTGCTCATTGTCTTCATACTTCGGCACCTCGAGGCCGGCGAGCCGGGCCACCGCCCCCTTGGCGTTGTCGGAAGCGATCTGCACCTGGCGCACCAGCGGATGCATGTCGGGATAGAGGCGGCTCGCAAGCAGCACGGACGGCTCGATCTTTTTCGCCAGGGCGTGCGCCTCCGCCTTGTCGAGAATTGCGGCGAGATTCTTCAGCGTGCTGGCAAAGCGAGGCGCGCTCGCCTGGTACATGGATATCGTCATTCGGGCCTTTGCGGGAAAGAAGCGCATTCTACGACGCACGGTGCGAACTTCACGCCGTGCCGGCGGGTCCATGATTCTTTGGTTTCTCGAAGGAGATCATTCATGGACGCGAAACAGGTGCGGCAGCAGCTGGCGAGCATCGAGCAGGCAATCCAGCGTGCCAGCCAGGCGTGCCAGAACGACCAGTCGACCCCCGAGGATCTCAAGGAATCGGTGCGGGAGCTGAACGAGCAGTCCCGCCAGGCGCACGAGTTTCTGCAGACGGAAGACGACCAGGAGGCGATCCGCCAGTGCATCGACGATCTTGAGGAAACGGGCGATCGTGCCAGAGAGGCCTGCGAAAGCGCCGGCAACGTGAGCGGTCCGCTACGCGATGCCGTCCTCACGGCGCATCAGCAGATCTCCCGGCTGAAGCACCAGCTGCACTAGCCGCGCGCGGGCGGCTGGCACGCGACCCCCTGCGAGGACAGTTCCTCCACCGCATCGCGCGACAAGCCGAGGACTTCGCGCAGCACGCGCTCGTTGTGCTCACCGAGCGCCGCCACGAAGTCACGCGCGTGCACCGGCGAATGCTGCAGGTGAAACGGTGGGTTCGGCACCTTGAATTCGCCGGCGCCGTCGCGCGCGCTCCCGAGCAGGCCCCGCTTTTGCGCATAAGGCATGGCCATCGCTTCGCCGACCGTGTAGTAGCGCGAGCACGGCACTCCCCCGCGCGTCATGATCGATTCGCACTCGGCGGCAGTCTTGTCGGAGGCCCACTTGTCCAGCTCGTCCATCAGCGCGTCCCAGTTGCCGGCGCGCACCTCGGAAGTCATGAAGCGCGGATCGGTCAGCCATTCCGGATGGCCCACCGCCTGCGACAGGTCGGCGAAATTCGCCGGACTGACTGGCGCCAGGATCAGGAAACCGTCCATCGCGCGCGTCGGCCGGAAGATGGGCCGCGGCCGCCGCACCGGAAACTGAGCCGCCGCGCACTCGTAGGCGAGCATCCCGACCATCGAATCCATCAGCGCGCAATCGATGCGCTCGCCCTGCCCGGTGCGCGTGCGGCGCAATAGTGCAGCGCAAATTGCGCCGAAGGCGTGTACCCCGGTCAGATAGTCGGCGACGAACATGGCGCTCTTCAGCGGCTGCTCCGGGTGGTCCTGGTAGCGCAGGTTCGCCATCTCATAGCCGCTCGCGGCATGCACGATCGGCGCGTATGCCGGACGCTCGCTGTCCGGGCCGCGCTGCCCGAACCCGGAGATCGAGCAATATACGAGGCGCGGATTGACCTGCTCCAGCCGCGGGTAGTCGAGCCGCAGCCTGCGCATCACGCCCGGCCGGAAGTTCTCGACCAGCACGTCGCACTGGCGCACCAGGTCGTGCACCAGTTCGAGGGCGCGATCTTTCTTCAGGTCGAGGCAGAGGCTCTCCTTGCCGCAATTGAGGATGCCGAAATACGCGCTATGGCCGTTGCGCAGCGGCTCGCGGCCGCGCATGTAGTCGCCTTCCGGCGGCTCGACCTTGATGACGCGAGCGCCGGAATCGGCAAGCAGCCGCGTGCAATACGGACCGGCGATCATCGCCGAAAAATCGATCACCCGGACCCCTTGCAGCGGCCCCGGCGCCGTTGCTGCAACCGAACTCACCGCACTCCTCTTACCATTACCTGCACGCGATCCACTTCGTTTCCTCCTTCGTCGAGCAGGCGCACGATGCGCCGCCCGGGTGCAGGTTGCCACAGTTGCGGCCGGGTTGCGGGCAGGATGCGTGAATCGATTCGCAGATGCATTCCCGGTCGCGCGCCGGCGACGACTACGGCGACGCGCTGGCGCGCACCCGGGATGTCCGGATCGACGGCCAACCGCGCCCCGTCCGGGGGCGAGACGATGCGCGGCCGCCCCTCGGAGGACTGCGCACGCGTGACGAGCGTGACTGCGGTGCCTTCGAGGAACCATTCTTCGCGCGGCGGCTCGATGCCCTCGGCATACGCGATTCGCTGCCGTCGCATTCCGCCGGGCGCTTTGGGTGCAGGCGGTGCTTCCCCTTCGTGCAGGAAATCCATGATCTCGCGCCAGACCGGCGCCGCGCCGCTCACTCCCGAGACCTCGTGCATCGGCTCGCCGGAAAAATTTCCGACCCAGACACCGACCGTGTAGCGCGACGAATAGCCGAGCGCCCAGTTGTCGCGCATATCGGTGCTGGTTCCGGTTTTTACGCTCGCGGGAAAGCGCGTCGCAAGCGGGTTGGCAAGGCCGAACGTCGGCGCGCGAGCGGACGCATCGGCCAGGATTTCGCCGACCAGGTAGGCGGCACGCGGGTCGAACACCAGCTGCACAGAACTTAGAGCCGCATCCGGGCGAAGCCGGATCTGCGAATACGCACCGAGTTTGGCGAGCGTCCGGTAGGCGTTCGCGAGCGCGAGGAGCGTTACTTCCGCGCCGCCCAACGCGAGCGAGTAGCCGTAGTGGTCCGCGTCCCGACGCAGCGTGTCGAAACCGAGCGCACGCAGCCGCTCATGGAACGACTCGTAGCCGAGGAGCGCGAGCGTGCGCACCGCGGGGACGTTGAGCGACGAGGCAAGCGCGGTGCGCAGGGATACCGGACCGCGAAACGAGTGGTCGTAGTTCTGCGGCACGTAAAGCCCGGCCGGGGTGGTGATCGCGAACGACGAATCGTCGATAAGCGAGGCGGCGGTCAGGAGCTTGCGCTCGAGCGCGAGCGCATACAGGAACGGCTTCATGGTCGAGCCGGGCTGGCGCGGCGCGAGCACCCCGTCGACTTCCGCGGCGCCCGATTCCGGGCCGGCCGAGCCGACCCAGGCGAGCACTTCGCCACTTTCGTTGTCCAGCACGATCGCCGCGCCGTCGTCGACGTTCCGCTCGTGCAACTCGCGCAGATGTCGCTCGAGCGTCTCGGCGGCGAACCGCTGGAGGCGCGCATCGAGGGTTGAGCGCAGCTTCTCCCCCGGTACGGTGAGCAGCCGGCGCGCAAGGTGCGGCGCATCGCCATCGAGGCGCGCCGTCGTCCAGCGCGGTGCAAGGCCTCGCGCGACGAGCGATTGCGCGGCTTCGCAAGCTTCCCGATCATCCGAGAGCAGCGCGCAAGCCCGCGCGGCAACGCGCATCGGCGGCGCGTTCGGCGAGCGCACCAGCGCGGCAAGGAGCGCGCTTTCGGCACGATCGAGGCCAGACGCCCGCTTGCCGAATAACGCGCGCGAGGCGGCATCGACGCCTTCCAGCTCGCCGCGGAACGGCGTCAGGTTCAGCCACGCTTCCAGCAGCTCGTCCTTCGACCAGGAGCGATCGAGCGCGATCGCCTGGCGCATCTGGCGCCACTTCTGCCATGCGTCCCGCCTTCCCGATCGCTCGAGCGGCGGATGCAGCGCTGCTGCCACCTGCATGGGGATGGTGCTCGCTCCCCTGCGACCTCCAGCGCTTGTTTCGCGCACGCCCCCGGCAAGCGCCAGCCAGTCGACGCCGCCGTGCGAGCGAAAGCGCCGATCCTCGGCCGCGAGGACCATCTCGGCGAGCGCCGGCGAAGCGTCGCGCAGCTCGACCCACTCGCCGCGACGGCGGCTCTTGTCGATGCGGACGCGGGAAAGCGGCTCTCCATTGCGATCGAGCAGCCAGGCGTCGGAGGAACGCCATTGCGCGCGCACCGCTTCGTACGGTACGACCTCAAACGGTGCGGTATGCAAAGCCGCCATCGCAGCCACCGACAGCACGACGACGACCGCCAGCACGCCGAGCGCGACGCGCCTCACGGATTCACTCGCACGCCGGCGTTCGGAACCTCGCCGAACATTTCCGGCGCATAGAGCGCTTCCACGCGCGTCGCCGGAAGATCGAACGCACCGGCATTGTTCAGCCGCACCGTGTACTCGATCGTGAAGCGGCCTTTCGGCACGAACTCGTAATACGCGCGATACGCTTCCTCCGTGCGCTCAATGAATGCCGGCCACGCCCAGCCGGCGCGTTTCTCTCCCGCGGTGAGCGATGCGGCGTCGCGTCCCAGGCCGGACCCGAGGATCGCCGCGCCCGCAGGAATCGGGTCATCGACGACGACCCAGGTCATGTCCGATTGCGCCTCGACCTCGAGCGTGACGCGGTAGACATCGCCGCGCGCAAACGAGGCCTTTTCCTTCTGCTCGACCGGCGCGACACTGCGGCGGATCGCATAGCCGCTCGAGAGCGGCTCCTTGAGCGGAATGGCGGCGCGCGACTGCACGATCGTCCACGGTGCACCGCGTCCGGAATGCGCTACCGAAAGCGTCTCCCGGCCCGCCGGCCAGTCAAAGTCCTGCTGCTGCCGCTTTGGCAGCACGGGCATCTGCGCAGTGGCAGCCCCGACGCGCACATCGACGGTGCCCGAAGCAGGAACCTTCTCGAACGCCTGGCTGAACTTGCCGATCGCCACCACGCCCCAGGCATTGGCGACGGTCGTGCCCCAGACGCCCTTTTTCTGCCGCGCGAGCGTACCGCGCACGAGCCGCCCGACGTCTTCGCGCCATTCACGCTCGCCGAGCACCGCGAGCAGCGCGCGATTGGCATTCGCATCGGCCGAAACCATCAGCCACCAGAGCGCGTCGCTGCGCTCGGTCGAGAAGCTCATCACGGTGCCCTGGAAATTCAACCGGGCGCGCAACTGGCTCATCGCTTCCTTGAACCGCTGCTCGCGCTGCGTTGCGCCCGGAAGGCGCTGCAGGATGCCGATCCAGTCGATGAGCGCAGAAGTCGGCCACAGCGCCGGGTCGATCGTGATCGAGTCGAGCATGTCCTTTTTCGCGCGGCCGTGCCGTGCCAGCGCCTCGATCGCCGCCAGCTTTCGCAGCGTGAGGTCCGCCGTCGGCAGCGCGCTGCCGCGCTGGATCCGGCCGGTCGCGAACGCTTCCAGACCGCCGAGCATGCGGTTCAAGCTCTCCTCCGGCCAGCGGTACTGCGCCGCGTCCGCGATCTGCAGCACGTATGCGGTGAGCGCGTCGCTGCCGAGCAGCCGGTCCGACGGGAAGTACTTCACGAGGCCGTCGCGGTCGAGGTAGTTCGGGACGCTCGCGGTGATCGAGCGCCACAGGTCTTCGTTGCCGAGGCCGATCGCCTTGGAGACGCGCTGCTCGAAGCAGGTGTAACGGTAGCGCTCGAAGTACTCATACACCGGGGTCAGCTCGCCTGCGAGCGACTTCATCACTTCGATGCGCACGCCGCCGCGGCCGGGCACGGCGTCGGCTGGGCGCTCCACCGGAAACTCGAGCGGCTTCTCGAGCTGCGCGAGCGTTGCCTGATAGACGCGCACCGGATGCACCGGCACGACCCTCTGCGACGTGCGCAGCCGGTCGGTGGCCCCCGCCGCCGTGGCGGCGACTTCCCAATCGATGCGCGAGACGTTGACCGGAACGCGCAGCGCAACGGTGAGAACCTTCGCTTCGTTCGCCGCGAGCGCAATGGATTGCTTGCCGGCCTGCTCGAGTGCCTTCCAGGCGAATTCCACCGGCAGCGCGCTTGCGGTCGTGTTGCGCAGCGTGAACATCGCCGTGAACTCATCGCCCTCGCGAACGAGCGGCGGCAGCCCGGAGAAGAGCATCAGGTCCTGCGTGGTGCGCACCGTTGCCGAGCCGCTGCCGAATTTCGCCTCGCCCGCGTGCGCCACTGCGACCAGCCGGAATGAAGTGAGCGAATCGTTCATCGGAAGCTCGACGCTTGCGCGCCCTTCCGCATCGAGCGCGACCCTTGCCTTCCACAGGAGCAGCGTGTCGAACAGTTCGCGCGCGCCGGATTTGCCGCCGCCACCACCCGGCGGCAGCGCCTTGCGGCCGAAATGGCGCTTGCCGATCACCTGTCCCTGCGCGGTTGAAGTCGACACTTCCTGCGGCCGCTGGCCGAGCATCTGCTCGAGGAGATTCCACGACGTGTTGTCCTTCAGCTCGAGCAGGCCCTCGTCGACCGCAGCGAGCGCGATCTCGCCGTTGACCGGCGCCTTACCGGCCGAGTCGGTGACCTGGATCTCCACCTGCACGCGGTCCCGCACCTTGAGCACCTCCTTCGCCGGCGCGACCTTCACGTTCAGCTCGTAGTCGCGCCGCCCGACCTTGATCTCGGCCATGCCAAGCCTGTAGGCGGGCTTCGTCAGGTCGACGAGCGCGGTCGGGCGCGTGTCGCGCTCCTTCGGCACTTCGTCGACGATCCGCAGCAGCTTGCCGATGCGATAGATCCATTGGCGGATCCACGCATACGGTCCGGGCGCTTCCGGATCGATGCGGCCGCGCACCGCGAGCGCGGAGACGAAGACATTCGGGCCGTAGTTGCCGGCGATCGGCAGCTCGATCACCGGCGATACGCCGTCCAGCTCGATCACTTTCTGGTCGATCACTCCCTCGCGCTCGACCGTGACGAGCACGGTCGCCTTGCGGAACGGCATCCGTAGCTGAAACTTCGCCATCTCGCCCGGCTCATAGCGCTTTTTCTCCGGCACCAGATCGATGCGGTCGTGATTCGCCGGCGCGAACCACCAGTCGCCGCCCGCAACGACCCACACGCTCGTCGAAGACACCGCGTCGCGCCCGGCTTCGTCTTTCGCGCGCGCCACGAGGATCAGCTCGCCCGAGGCGCCGGGCTTCAGCGTGCAAGACGCGAGGCCGCGGGCATCGGTCGTCGCGGCGCAGCCGGAGCCGATGCGCTTCGTTTCGGTGATCGAGTCATACGCATAGAACCCGCCGATCAGGCGCCGGCGATGCGAATAGGTGTTCCGCAGGTAGGCCTCGACTGCGACTGCGCGCGAGGCAAGCGGCTTGCCGGCGGTATCGACGGCGAGCAACTGCACGCGCACGTGGTCCTTGTTTACCGCCCAGCCATCGGGGCGCAAGCCGACGTACAGCGACGCCGGATGCAGTGCCACGCGCGCAGCGGTGGCGAGCAACTCGCCATTCGGATCGGCGTATTCCATCTCGACGAAGAGGCTTGCCGGGCGCTCGAGCGGCGGCAGCTTGTCGATCGCGATCGCGGCGGTGCCTGCGGCATCCAGCGTGAGCGAGCGCGTGGCGACCGGGCCGGGCGTGTCGCCCTGCGGCGCCGAAGCGTCCTCGTCCTCCGGGTCATACGAATAGAACTCGTCTGCCGAGCCACCACTTTTCAATCCTTCCTTCACCGCCTCGCCGCCGAACTGGAACTCGGGGTAATCGGCGAACGAGACGCCGCGCGGCTCGATCCGGTGGCGAACCTTCACCGGCAGATAGGCGGCCGGACCGCCGGCAAGATAAGTGACCG
>DASUMM010000023.1:0-2226 GCA_036277655.1 Burkholderiales bacterium
CTCGAGGCGCTGATGCGCGAACCGGGCGCCGTGGTATCGCGCGCCAAGCTCGAGGACAGCGTTTACGGCTGGGGCGAGGAAGTCGGCTCGAATTCAGTGGAGGTGCACCTGCATCACCTGCGGCGCAAGCTCGCGCCCGAGCTGATCCGCAACGTGCGGGGCGTCGGTTACCGCATCGCGCTCCTCGATTGAAGTCGATTCGCAGAACCCTGGCGCTGTGGCTGGCCTTCGGCCTCGCCTCGGGTATCGCCATCGTGCTCGGGGCGACGTACTTCTTTTCCTACCAGGAGTTGAGCCGCGTTTTCGATTTCGAGCTGAAGCAGATCGCCGAGGCGGTGCGGCTCACCGAGGATGCCCAGGCGATGCGGCGGCTGCGCATCGCGCGTCCGGGCTTCGGCTTCTCGGTGCGCGCCTACAACGCCAAGGGCGAGATCTATTTCGAGACTGCGCTGCCGTCGCTTCCGGAAGGCGTGCCGGTGCTGTTCCACGAGGGCTTTACGACGTTCTACGGCGTGCAGGGCGAGGTGCGGATCTTCACGCACGTGACGGCGGAAGGAATCGTGCAGGTGGCGCAGCTCGAGGCCGATCGCGCAGCGCTCGCGCGCGAGCTGTCGCTGCGCATGGCGATGCCGACTCTGCTGCTGGTGCCGCTTCTGGTCGGCCTCGTCGTCATCGGCCTCGCCCGGGGTCTCGCGCCGCTGCAATGGACCTCCCGGCGGGTGAGCGATCGCGACGCGAAGCGGCTCGATCCGCTGCCGACGCAGGACGTGCCGGTGGAACTGATGCCGCTGATCCTCCAGATCAACGCGCTGCTCGCGCGTCTGGCGGAATCGCTCGAAACCCAGCGGCGCTTCGTCGCCGATGCGGCGCACGAGCTGCGCTCGCCGGTGGCGGCGCTCGCGCTGCAGGCGCAGGTCGCCGAGCGCGCCGCGACGCCCGAAGCGCGCGACGCGGCCTACGCCGATCTCAAGCAGGGCATCGCGCGCGCGGGCCGATTGGTCGAGCAGTTGCTCGATCTCGCCCGGCTCGAACCCGGCGTGCGCGAGCCGCTTGGCGAGGTCGATCTCTCGCTGATTGCCCGGGAGGTCGTCGGTTCCTATGCCGCGCGCGCGGATGAACGCGACGTCGATCTCGGCGCCGACGCACCGCAGAAGGCGCCGCTGTTGGGCGTCGAATCCGAAATGCGTTCGCTGGTGACGAATCTCGTCGACAACGCGATTCGCTACGCGCCGCCGCAAAGCGAAGTGACCGTGAGCGTGCGACCGGTCGATTCGGCGGTCGAGCTCGTGGTGGCGGATGCCGGGCCGGGAATTCCCTCGGAGGAGCGCGAACGCGTGTTCAAGCGTTTCGAGCGCGTGGCGGGCGACCCCACGCCGGGCAGTGGCCTGGGGCTGCCGATCGTGAAAGCCGTCGTGGAGCGCCACGAGGGCACGCTCACGCTGGAGGATGCACAGCCGAACTGCGCCGAGCGTGGATTGCTGGTGCGGGTGCGGTTGCCGGTGAACGGGTCGCGATCCGCCGGCTCGCAGTAGAACGGGCTCGCGCCAGGCGAGCTCGCGCGGTAACAGGCCTCGCGTAACGCAAGCTTCAAACAGCCTATGCCGCATGGCCGATGTCGCCGAGCGCGCGCGGAAGCTTAAGCGTCGATTAACTCGAACGCGTTCAGCATGGACCGTATCTCACAAGCAACTCTTGGATTCATTTCCCGAAGGAGGGCTTTCATGACGAAACGCAGGCAACTTCTGGCAGCAACGGTGGCGGCGGCATTCGCATCGAGCGCAGCGGCGCAGGACAAACCCGGCGACCAAATGCAGCAAGGCGCGCAGAACAACCCGGCGCAGCAGAACTCCGGGCAGGCGCAGAACCAGACCCAGATCCAGAAGCAGAAGCAGAAGCAGGACCCGCAGAAGCAGGACCGGCAGCAGGCTATGGCGCCGGGAGCGCCGGTCGTGGTGCTGGTGCCGGTGGCGATCGCGCAGGCGGGGGACTTTGGCGACGGGTGCTGGGCGCGGCTCTATGACGGCCAGAATTTTCGCGGCAACGAGCTTGCGCTTCTCGGACCGGTCGACATGGCCAACATGCGCACCGCCTTCGGCACCGACTGGAGCGGCCAGTTCGACAGCGTGATGACGGGACCCAAAGCCACCGTGACCGTGTACGACAACGAGAATTACCGCCAGAAGGCGGCGACGATCCGGCCGAACCAGAAGATCGCCGATCTCGACG
>DASUMM010000024.1:0-16118 GCA_036277655.1 Burkholderiales bacterium
GTCGGCGCCTTGAACTCATCCTTCACGCGTCGCACGATGTCGAGGTACGGAAGCCCCGGCTTCACCATCACCATGTCGGCGCCTTCGGCGAGATCGAGCCCGACTTCCCACAGCGCTTCGTCGGTGTTCGCCGGATCCATCTGGTAGGTCTTCTTGTCGGACTTGCCGAGGTTTTTCGCCGAGCCGACGGCGTCGCGAAAGGGCCCGTAGAAGCCCGAGGCGTATTTCGCCGAGTACGCCATGATCTTTGTGTGGACGTGGCCTTTCGCTTCGAGCGCGGTGCGGATGCGGCCGATGCGGCCATCCATCATGTCCGAAGGCGCGACGATGTCGACGCCGGCTTGCGCCTGCACCAGCGCCTGTTTCTCCAAGACATCGAGCGTGACGTCGTTCAGGATGTAGCCTGAGTCGTCGACCACACCGTCCTGGCCGTGCGAGGTATACGGATCGAGCGCCACGTCGGTCATCACTCCCAGTTCGGGAAAGCGTTTCTTGAGCGCAGCGACCGCGCGCGGTACCAAGCCCTTCGCATTGAGCGCCTCTTTTCCGTCGAGCGTCTTCAGCCGCGGCTCGATCAGCGGAAATAGCGCCAGCACCGGCACGCGGTTTTTCAGGCACTGCTCCGCCACCGGCAGCAGGCGATCGACGCTATAGCGCTCGACCCCCGGCATCGAGGCCACTTTTTCAGTGCGGCTTTTGCCTTCGATGATGAACACCGGATAAATAAGGTCATCGGCGGTGAGTACCGATTCCCGCATGAGGCGCCGGGAAAACTCGTTTCTGCGCATGCGCCGCATGCGCACTGCCGGGAAGGAGCCGTAGATTTTCATAACCGCCTGATTGGTTTCTCGTTATCGTTGAATGCACTGCGCTTACAACGGGTTACAACCGCCCTGGGGAACTTTCTGGCAAGCGACAAATCTTACCTTCAGACGATGCGAGTCGTCTCCCGCTTCTCCTCCCTGAGCGGGTTGCCTTAATCCACAAATTAAGGCGTTTCGCCCCCGGTTGTCTTCCCCTTACGCCGGGGGCCTTTTATTTCCGGCTGCCGCTCGTTCGAGCGGCAGCCATTTTGCCAGCCGCTCGCGAGCGGTTTCCACGCCGGTTCCGGTCGTGCTCGAAAAAAGGAGCACATCATCGGAGTGCTCGGAAAGCTGGCGGATCACCTTCGCGCGCGTGGCGATGGCCGCGGAGCGCGAAAGCTTGTCCGCCTTGGTGAGGAGCACGATCGTTCGAAGCGACATCGGCCGCACCCAGCCAAAAAGTCGCTCGTCCTGCGGCGTCAACGGATGCCGCGCATCCATGAGGATCACCGCGCCGGTAAGCGAAGCGCGCCCGCCCAGGTAACTGCTCACCAGAAACTCCCAGTGCGCGCGAACCGATTGCGGCACTCGGGCGTAGCCATAGCCCGGCAGATCGACCAGGCGCACCGTGGAATCGATTCCGTAGAAGTTGATCGTCTGCGTGCGGCCGGGTGCCTTGGCTGCAAACGCGAGGCGTTTTCGCCCGGTGATCGCATTGATCGCGCTCGACTTGCCGACGTTCGAGCGTCCGAGAAACGCAATCTCGGGCACTTCTTCATGCGGAAAGTCTTCCGTGCGGCCTGCCGAAGCGAGGAAGACCGCCTTCTGAAAGAGCGCCCGCAGCTCGGCGTGCATTTCCATGAGCGGCGAAAAATTCTAATAGAATTACGCACTTTGCGAATTGGGCGAGCCGGGGAACGCAAGCGATGAGACGAGCTTTCGCGCGCATGGCGATTGTTGCGGCGATCGGCCTTCCTTGCGCCGCTTTCGCGCAGGCTGGCGCGAAGGCGGAGGCAAAACCGGACGCCGCCAAGGGCCAGCAGATCGCGCAGCAAGTCTGTGCCGCCTGCCACGCAGCCGATGGCAACAGCCCTCTCGCAGCGAATCCGAAGATCGCCGGCCAGTTCGCCGACTACTTGGCGAAGCAGCTCGTCAACTTCAAGCCGCAGCCGAACAAGAAGGCCGAGCGCGAAAACCCGATCATGGCGGGCATGGTCGCCAATCTGTCGGGCGAGGACATGCGCAATCTCGCGGCCTACTACGCGTCGCAGAAGCTGCGCCCCGAAGGCGCGAACGACAAAGACCTCGCCGCGCGGGGACAAAAGCTCTACCGCGGTGGCAATCCGGCGAACGGCGTCGCCGCCTGCTCCGGCTGTCACGGCCCCGACGGCGCCGGCATCCCCGGTCTGTACCCGCGCATCTCGGGCCAATTCGCTTCCTACCTCGAAGCGCAACTGGTTGCGTTCAAGACCGGCGCACGCGCCAATGATCCGAACGGCATGATGCGTGGCGTCGCCTCGCGCTTGAGCGAAGCCGAGATCAAGGCCGTCGCGGAGTACGCCTCCGGCTTGCGCTAGCGCTCCAGAACTCCCGACAAACGGCCCCCGCGCCGCCCGACGGCGTGTCATCCCGCCCATGAAAGATTCCGCCCAGGTCGTTGCGCTGATCCCGCGACTGCGACGCTATGCGCTTGCGCTGGTGGGCGATCGGGCTGCCGCAGACGACCTGGTGCAGGACACGCTCGAGCGGGCGCTGAACAAGTTTCACCTGTGGCGGCGGGGATCGGATTTGCGCGCATGGCTTTTTACAGTCATGCACAACGTCTACGTCAACCAGGTCCGCTCGCGGCGCGAGTTCCTTGCCCTCGAGGGCGAGGCGCTGGAACTTCCGGTGCGCGCCGCCCACGACGCGCCGCTCGAAGCCCGGGACGTCGCCCGCGCACTGGCGCGGCTGCCGGCAGAGCAGCGCGAGGTCCTGCTGCTCGTGGTGCTGGAGGACCTGAGCTACGAAGAAGCGGCGCTTGCGCTCGGCGTCCCGATCGGCACGATCATGTCGCGCCTTTCGCGGGCGCGTGAAAAGCTGCGCGCGCTGATGGAAGGTTTGCCGTCCTCAGGGCGTTTGCACATCATCAAATGAACCAACCTCCGGTCAGCGAAGCCGATTTGCAGGCCTATGTCGACCGGCGCCTCGAAGGAGCGCGCCTGGCCGATGTCGAAGCCTATCTGGCGGCGAACCCGTCGGAAGCGGCGCGCATCGGCTCGTACCGCTCGCAGGGCGAGCGGTTGCGCGAGATCTACGCCCCGGTGCTGGATGAGATCGTGCCGGATCGGCTGACGCGATCGGTCGCGGTTCGACGCTCGCCCTGGGTCGCGATGGCCGCAGCGCTTGCATGGGTCTCGATCGGCGCCATCAGCGGCTGGCAGCTGCATGTGCTCTACCAGGGCCAAGGCCGCGGCGCGACGGTCGCCCAGGCGCCGCTCGCCCGCCACGCGGCGGTGGCGCATGCCACCTACTCGCCCGAAGTGCGCCATCCGGTGGAAGTGGGCGCCGACCAGGAAGCACACCTTGTGGCGTGGCTCTCCAAGCGCCTCGGCGCCAAGGTGCGGGCGCCAAATCTGGAGACAGTGGGTTATTCGCTGGTGGGCGGCAGGCTCTTGCCCGGAGAGTCCGGCCCGGTCGCGCAGTTCATGTACCAGTGCAAGGCAGGCACCCGGGTCACGCTCTACCTGCGAACGAAGGTCCCGAACAACGAGGAGACCGCGTTTCGCTACTCCGACGAAAAGGGCGTGCGCGTCTTCTACTGGATCGACCGCACGTTCGGCTACGCGGTGTCCTCCGCCGACATCGGCAAGGACGTGCTGTTCAAGGTCGCCAACAGCGCCTACGCGCAGCTCAATCCTTAAGCCGGCAGAGGCGCCCGGCGCACGATGTGGCCGCCGGATTTTTCGTCGCGCTCGATGGCGACCAGGCCGCGCTTCTCGGCTTCCTCAAGCAGGTCGGAGAACGCCCGAAAACCGTAGTACGACTCGTTGAATCCGGGCTTGCGGCGCTTGAGCGCCTGCTTGACCATCGAGCCCCAGATGCGCTCGTCTTCACCGCGCTCGGTGATGAGCGCGTGCACGGTTTCCAGCACCAGGTCGAGCGCCTCCTGCTTTTTCTCCTCGCTCGGTGCATTCGAGTGCGCGGTGCCGGCCGGTCGCGCCTCCTTGCGTTTCCTTGCCGCGCGTCGCTTGGCTTCCTCCTCGCGCACCAGGTCGTCGTAGTAGATGAATTCGTCGCAGTTGGCGATCAGCAGGTCGGAGCTCGAGTTCTTCACGCCGACGCCGATCACGGTCTTTGCGTTCTCGCGCAGCTTCGAGACGAGCGGCGAAAAGTCCGAGTCGCCGGAGAGGATGACGAACGTATCGACGTGCGCTTTGGTGTAGCACAGGTCGAGCGCATCGACGACCATGCGAATGTCCGCGGAGTTCTTGCCCGACTGGCGTACGTGCGGAATCTCGATCAGCTCGAAGGCGGCGGAGTGCATGGCGGGCTTGAAATCCTTGTAGCGGTCCCAGTCGCAATAGGCCTTCTTGACGACGATGGTTCCCTTCAAGAGCAGCCGCTCGAGCACCTTGCCGATGTCGAACTGCGCGTACTTCGCCTCGCGCACGCCGAGCGCGACGTTTTCGAAATCGCAGAAGAGCGCCATGCTGCGCGTGTCCTGGCCTGCCGTCATTCGTAGCTCCTTTGGGCGTGCATGCTAGCATTTCACTCGATGAACGGCGCCGAGGCTCTTGCACGCACGCTCGTCGCGGCCGGCGTCGATGTCTGCTTCGCCAATCCCGGCACGTCCGAAATGCATTTCGTCGCCGCGCTCGATCGGGTGCCGGGCCTGCGCTGCGTGCTCGGGCTCGCCGAGACGGTCGTCGCAGGCTGCGCCGACGGCTATGCGCGCATCGCCGGAAAGCCGGCGGCGACGCTCCTGCATTGCGGCCCGGGGCTCGCCAACGGCCTGGCCAACTTTCACAACGCGCGCCGCGCCAATACGCCCATCGTCAGCATCGTCGGCGACCAGGCGACGTTTCATCGGCCGCTCGATGCGCCGCTCACCAGCGACACCGAGGCTCTCGCAGGCGCGGTGTCGCGCTGGGTGCGCACCTGTACCAGCGCAGCGAATGTCGGGGCGGATGCGTCCGCCGCCGTGCTCGCCTCGCTCACGCCTCCGCGCGGCATCGCCACGCTCGTTCTCCCGGCGGATTGCGCGTGGGACGAAGGCGCATCGCCCGCGGCGCCGGCCGCCGTGCCTGCGCCCGCAAGCGTAGCCGCGGAACGCATCGAGCCGGTGGCGCGCGCTCTTCGCGCACGGGTGCCTTCGATGCTCGTCCTTTCCGGCGATGCGCTGAGCGAGCGAGGGTTACGCGCAGCAGCACGGATCGCCCACGCGACGGGCGCGCAGCTGCGCACTCCCACCCAGGTGCCGCGCATGGCGCGAGGGCGCGGACGCACGCCGGTCGATCGCATTCCGTACGTCGTCGATTCGGCGCTGCAAGTGCTGAAGGACGTGCGCCACCTCGTGCTCGCGGGCGCCAAGGCTCCGGTGGGATTCTTCGCCTATCCCGGAAAGCCCGGCAAGCTCTGGCCCGCCGATTGCGACGTGCACGTGTTGGCGCGCCCGGAGGAAGACGTCGCCGGTGCGCTCGAAGCGCTTGCCGATACTCTTGGCGTACCCGCCACGGTGCCGATGCGCTCGGATCTGCCGCAGCCGGAAATCCACAGCGGTCCTTTCAAGCCGGAAGCTTTTGCCCGAACGCTCGCCGCGCTGCTGCCGGAAAACTCGATCGTCACCGAAGATGCGGTGACGTCGGGGCGTGCACTTTTCCCGCCCACGTGGGCGGCTGCACCGCACGACTGGATCCAGAACACCGGCGGCGCGATCGGCTACGGCTTTCCCGCGGCCACCGGAGCCGCGGTGGCGGCGCCCGGCCGCAAGGTGGTCTGTCTGGAAGCCGACGGCGCCGGCATGTATACGCTGCAGGCGCTGTGGACGCAGGCACGCGAAAAGCTCGATGTCGTCAACGTGGTGTTTGCCAATCGGCGCTACGCGATCCTGCAGGGCGAGCTCGCCGCGGTGGGCGCGCAACCCGGCCCTGCCTCACGCGAGTTGTTCGATCTGTCGCGCCCCGAAATCCGCTGGACCAGATTGGCCGAGGGCATGGGCGTGGAGGCCGAGCGGGTCGAAACGCTCGAAGCCTTTGCCGACGTCTTCAGTGCGGCCTGCGCCAGGCCGGGGCCGTTCCTGATCGAGTTCGCGATCTAGGGATTCGCTTCCGGCGCCCGCACGCCTGCGGGCGTGGCGACGCCCCCTGCGGCGAGCGACTGCGGCTCGTGCGTCGCGCGGCGCTGTTTGAGCCACTGCTGCAGACGTTCGAAGTACAGGTAGATCACGGGCGTGATGTAGAGCGTCAGCACCTGCGAAAGCACTAGCCCCCCGACGACCGCGAGGCCAAGGGGCATGCGCGCGCCGCCGCCGGCACCAAAACCGATCGCAATCGGCAGGCTGCCCATCAGCGCCGCCATGGTGGTCATCATGATCGGACGGAAACGAACCAGTCCCGCCTGGTAAATCGCTTCCTCGGGCGCCTTGCCTTCCTTCCTCTGCGCCTCGATGGCGAAGTCGATCATCATGATTGCGTTCTTTTTCACGATGCCGATCAGCATGATGATGCCGACGAAGGCGTACATGTTGAGCTCGATGCCGAACGCGAGCAGCGTCAGGAGCGCACCGAGGCCCGCAGTCGGCAGGCCGGAGAGAATGGTCAGCGGGTGGATGAAGCTCTCATAGAGAATGCCGAGCACCAGGTAGATCACCACGATCGAAAGCAAGATCAGGATCCCCATGCCCTGCAGCGAGCTCTGGTAGGCCTGCGCGGTGCCGGCGAACGTGCCCGACAGCGTCGCCGGCACCTGCAGCTCGCGCATTGCGGCCTGCACCTGGCCGATGGCCTCGGACAGTGCAACGCCCGGGCGCAGGTCGAACGAAAACGTCACCGAAGTGAGCTGGCCGTGATGGGTGACTTGCAGCGGTCCGACGCCGTAGGAAAGCTTGGCCACGGCGTTGAACGGCACCAGCGCGCCGGTCGAGGAGCGCACGTACAGCATCGGCATCACCGACGGGTCGGTTTGATAGCGCGGTGCAAGCTCCATGATCACGAAATACTGGTTGGTCGAGGTGTAGATGGTCGACACCTGGCGTGAGCCATAAGCGTTGTTGAGGGCCATCTCGATCTGCTGCGCGGACACGCCGAGCGCGGAGGCCTTCTCACGCTCGATCTGGACCGTGACCTCGGGCCGCGTGATCTGCAAGTCGCTCGTCACATCGATCAGGCCCGGCAGTCCGCGCAGTTTCTGCTCGATTCTGGGCGCCCACTCGTAGAGCTCGTCGGTCGAAGCGCCGCGCATCACGTACTGGTAGGGGCTCTTGGTGAGCCCGCCACCGATGCGGATCGCGGGAACGTTCTGGAGGAACACCTTGGCGCCGAGGATGTTGGCGAGCTTGGGCCGCAGCTCGCGTACCACCTGGTCCGCGGGCTTGCGCTGGTTGAAGGGCTTCAGCGTGATGGTGATGCGGCCGACGTTGAGCGAGGGCGAAAAGCCGGTGGCGCCAATGAACGACATCGCGGCCTGGACGTTCGGATCCCGGCGGATGATCTCGGCGACCTGGCGCTGCAGCTCGGACATCGCCTCGAACGAGATGTCCTGCGGCCCCTCCACGAAGCAAAAGAGCTGTCCCGAGTCCTCACTCGGCAGGAAGCCCTTTGGCGCGCGGGCGAACAGCACCGCGGTCGCCACGCAGATGGCGAGAAAGACCACCATCACGATGCGCTGGTGGCGCAACGTCCAGCGCAGCGTGACGTCGTAGGCGTGCTTCCAGGCGTCGAAGCCGCGCTCGAACGCCATGTAGAGGCGCCCGTGTCTCACGTCAGCACGGTGCGGCTTCAGGATGCGGCTGCACATCATCGGCGTCAGCGTGAGCGAGACGAAACCCGAAATCAGCACCGCTGCGATGATGGTCACGGCGAACTCGTTCAGCAGCCGGCCGAGGATCCCGCCCATGAACAGCACCGGGATGAACACCGCAGCGAGCGAGATCGTCATCGAGATGATCGTGAACACGATCTCCTTGGAGCCGTCGAGCGTGGCTTGCATCACGCTCTTGCCCTTCTCGAGGTGACGGGTGATGTTTTCCAGCATCACGATGGCGTCGTCGACCACGAAGCCGACGCACAAGGTGAGCGCCATCAGCGAAATGTTGTCGAGGCTGTAGCCGAACAGAAACATCACCGCGAAGGTGCCGATGATCGACATCGGCAGTGCCAGGGCCGGAATGATGGTGGCCGGGATGTTGCGCAGGAAAAGGAAAATCACCATCACCACCAGCATCAGCGCCAGGTAGAGCGTGAACTCGACCTCCTGCACCGAGGCGCGGATCGACACCGTGCGGTCATAGAGAACCTCGATGTCGATCGCCGGTGGCACTTCGGCGCGGAATGTCGGCAGCAGCTTCTTGATGTTGTCTACGACCTCGATGGTATTGGTGCCGGGCTGGCGCTGGATGGCGAGCACGATGCCGCGCTTGTCTCCGAACCAGGCGGCGACCTTGTCGTTCTGCACGCCGTCGATCACCTGGCCGAGCTCCTGCAGCCGGATCGGCGCGCCGTTGCGGTAGGTCACGATCACCGGGCGAAACGCTGCGGCGTTCGCCAGCTGGCCGGTCGACTGCACGGCGAAGACGCGGTCCTTCCCATAGAGCGAGCCGGTCGGGATATTGACGTTGGCGTTTGCCACCGCCTGCTCGACCTCGTTGATGCCGACGCCGCGGGCCGCGAGCGCGTTCGGGTCGAGCTGCACCCGCACCGCGTACTTCTGCTGCCCGAAGATGTTTACCTGCGCCACGCCGCTGATGGTCGAGATGCGCTGCGCGAGGTAGGTTTCGGCGTACTCGTTCACCGTGGAAAGCGGCAGCGCGCTCGAGGTGAGGGCGAGGTAGAACACCGGGAAGTCTCCCGGGTTGACCTTGCGGAAGGACGGCGGTGCCGGCATGGTCGCGGGTAGCTGGCGTCCCGCCGACGCGATCGCCGAATTCACATCCTGCGCCGCCGCGTCGATGTCGCGGTCGAGCGCGAACTGGATCGTGATGCGGCTCACCCCCTGGCCGCTGACCGAGGTCATCTCGTCGATGCCGGCAATGGTCGAGAATTGCTTCTCGAGCACGGTGGCCACGGAAGAGGCCATGGTTTCGGGACTCGCGCCGGGCAGGTCAGCACTTACCTGGATCGTGGGGAAGTCGACGCTCGGCAACGTCGAGACCGGCAGCAGCCGGTACGCGGCGATGCCGAAGATCAGGATCCCGGCCATGATCAGGATCGTCATCACCGGACGCCGGATGAAGGGCTCGCAGAAGTTCATGATGCCGGGCCGCTCGTGCGGCCGATCTGCACGCGGGTGTTCGGCCCGAGCCGCAGCTGCCCTTGCGTCACCACCTGCTCGCCGTTTGCCAGGCCGCTCGCGACGATCGCGTTGTCGCCGTCGGTGCGTGCGATGCCCACCTTGCGTACCTCGGTGGTCATGTCCGCGCGCACCACGTACACGAACTGGCCCTCCGGGCCGGTCTGCACCGCGCGTGCAGGAATGACGATCGCATCCCGCTGCTCGTACAGGCGCAGGCTCACGTTGACGAACTGCCCCGGCCACAACGCGGCGTCGCGGTTTTCGAATTGGGCGCGCAACCGGATCGTCCCCGTGCTCGGGTCGACCGCGTTATCGACGAATACGAGCGTTCCGCTGGCAAGAGGCTGGTCCGCGCCGGAGGCGGTCACTTCGACGGCAAGCGGTGCGGCGGCCATGTAGCGGCGAATCTCGGGGAGCGACTGCTCCGGCACCGCGAAGTTGACGTAGATCGGCCGCACTTGGTTGATGATCACCAGCGGATTGACGTCATTCGCCTTCACCAGGTTGCCCGCCTGCAGCAGCACCTTGCCGACGTAACCGTCGAGCGGCGACTTGATGGTGCAATACTCCAGGTTGAGGCGCGCACTCTCGAGCGCCGCCTGGCTTGCCTTGAAGGTCGCCTCGGCGGTTTCGGCGTTGGTCCGGATCTGCGCGTAGGCTTCCTTCGATATGAAATTTTTCTCCAGCAGTTCCTGGTAGCGCCGCTCCTGCGAGCGCGCCTGGTTGCGCGCCGCGGTGTCGCGCAGCGCGTTCGCCTCGGCCTGCTTGAGCGCAGCTTCGAACGGGCGCGGGTCGATGCGAAACAGCGTTTCCCCCTTGCGCACTTGCTGGCCTTCGCCGGAGTTGGCGGCCACGATCTGTCCGTCGACGCGAGCCTTGAGCGCCACCGTCGAATACGGCTCGACATTGCCGATCGAGCGCAGCCGCACCGGAACGCTCTGCTGCGCGGCGGTCGCCACGGACACCGGAATCGCCGCGGGACTGCGCGCGGTCTTCTTGCCGATCGCCCGGTTGTCGTTGACGAAATAGGCGCCGAGCGCGGCCGCGACCACGATCAGCAGGCAGGCGATGAGCAGGATTCGTCGATGGGCGCTCACCATGCGGGTACCGATTCGCCGCTGTACAGGTCTTCAACACGCTCGCGCCGGCGCACCATTTGCGCCTTGCTTCGATGCACCAGGATCTCCGGCGCGCGCGGCCGCGAATTGTAGTTGGAGCTAAGCACCATGCCGTAGGCGCCGGCAGAACAAATCGCCAGCAGATCGCCCGCGGCGGCGCTCAGCTTGCGTTCGCGGGCGAGAAAGTCGGCCGACTCGCAAATCGGGCCGACGATGTCGTAAACAAGCGCCCGGCCCCGTTTCTTCCGTACCGCAACGACCTCGTGCCAAGCCTCGTAGAGCGCCGGTCGCACGAGGTCGTTCATGGCCGCATCGACAACGAGGAAGCGTTTCCGGCCGCTTACTTTCACATATTCGATCCGCGTCAACAGCAGACCGGCGTTGCCGACCAGCGAACGGCCGGGATCGAGAATCAGCGTCTCGCCGCGCGCGCCGAGGGCAGCGAGGCAGGGGGCCAGGAAGCGATCGAGCGGGATCGTGCGCTCGTTGCGGTAGCGAATCCCCATGCCGCCGCCGATGTCGATGTGGCCGAGCCGGATGCCGAGCCGCGCGAGTTTCTCGATCAGGGCGACGATGCGACCCACCGCCGCTGCCAGCGGCGCCGGATCGACCATCTGCGAGCCAATGTGGCAGCCGATGCCCACCACTTCCACCTGGCGAAGACGCGACGCCACGCGGAACAGGCGCGCGGCTTCACGGTACGGAACGCCAAACTTCGACGAGCGCAGCCCGGTCGAGATGTAGGGATGGGTCCGGGCGTCGATGTCCGGGTTGACGCGAAAAGCGATCGGCGCGCGCTTGCGCAGGCGTCCTGCGATCGAGGCAACGCGCTCGAGTTCCTCCTCCGACTCGAGGTTGAAGCAGCGAATGCCGGCCTGCAGCGCAGCGGTGATCTCTGCCGCTGTCTTGCCGACGCCCGAGAAGAGCACCTTGCGCGCTTCGCCTCCTGCGGCCAGAACGCGCGCAAGTTCGCCGCCGGACACGATGTCGAAGCCGGCTCCGATGCGGGCGAGCAGCCCGAGCACCGCCAGGTTCGAGTTCGCCTTGACCGAGTAGCAGATCAGCGCATCGCGGCCGCGCAGGGCTTGCTCGAATGCGCGATAACTCGATTCGATCGCGGCGCGCGAATAGACAAAACAGGGTGTGCCGAAACGGCGGGCGATCGCCGGCAACGCGACCGACTCGGCATGCAGGATCCCATTGCGATGCGTGAAGGGCTGCATGCCGGGCTATTTCTTCGCACCCGCCTCGTCGGCAGACTCCTTCGGATAAGGGACCGGCTTGTAGGGTTCTGCCTTCGCCGGCTTGACGCCGGGCGGCGGACTGTCGCGCAAGTAGAGGTTGCCCTTTTGCCCGCAGGCGGCGATCGAGCAGGAAACGATGGCGGCAACCAGCGCTAGACGCATCGGAAGAGGAATAAAATCCTGATGTTAGCAGGAAGGGATGGAGTGACCGAGAGCGAATTTGAAGCGTTGGCCGATGCCGCGATTGCCGCCATCGAGCGTGCGGTCGAAGCTTCCGCAGTCGATGCCGATCTGGAAACGAAAGGCGCCGGGGTGCTGCAACTGGAATTTGCCGGCGGCGCGCGCATCGTCGTCAACCGCCATTCGGCAGCGCGCGAGATCTGGGTCGCCGCGCCGAGCGGCGGCTTTCATTTCCGCCATGACGGCGCGCGCTGGCGCGATACGCGCGGCGGCAAGGAGCTATTCGCGGCGCTCTCGGAGCTGCTTTCGGCCGCCGGCGGCACGCCGATCGTGCTCGCCGGCAATCAGTAGCCGGAGGGAACCGGCGGGAATGCTGCGCGCGGCTCCGTATTCTGCAGCGGATTCTGGCTCGATTGCATCGGCGCTTGCAGAGCCGGCACCGGAGCGCGCGGATCGGGCAGGAACTCCTTGTAGAAATAGTCCGAGGCACGCACCGGGGTGGGCGCCGCGGGATCGGCAGACTCCACCGCCGCGCTGATCACGCCGGCAGGCACCGTGCGGGGGATCTCCGGCACACCCTTCAGCGCCTTTCCCATGTACTCGATCCAGATCGGCAGCGCCACCTGGCCGCCAGTCTGGTTGCGGCCGAGCGACTTGGGCTGGTCGAAACCGAGCCACGCCACGCCGACGAGCGCGGGCGAGTATCCGCAGAACCAGCCATCGACGAAGTCGTTGGTGGTCCCGGTCTTGCCGGCGAGATCCTTGCGGCCGAGCTTCGCCGCGCGCGCCGCCGTCCCGTAGCGCGTCACGTCCTGCATCATCGAGTCCATGATGAAAGCATTGCGCGCATCGATGACCCGCAGCGTTTCGTCGCCCGCGCGCACCGGCTTGGCGACGCCAAGCGGTTCACCGCGATCGTTGACGATGCGCTGGATGACATAAGGCTGGATCAGGTAGCCGCCGTTCGCGAATACCGCATAGGCGCGCGCCATCTGCATCGGCGTGACCGATCCCGCCCCGAGCGCCATCGTCAGATAGGGCGGATGCTTGTCGGCGTCGAAGCCGAAGCGGGTCACATAATCCTGCGCGTACTTGGGCGTGATGTCCTGCAGCAGCCGGATCGAGATCATGTTCTTCGACTTGGCGAGCGCGGTGCGAAGGCGCATCGGCCCTTCGAACTTGCCGTCGTAATTCTTCGGCTCCCAGCGCTGGCTGCCGGTGACCGCGGCCTCCACCACGACCGGCTCGTCGACCACCACCGTTGCCGGGGTGAAACCCTTTTCGAGCGAGGCGGAGTAGATGAACGGCTTGAAAGAGGAGCCCGGCTGGCGCCAGGCCTGGGTCACGTGATTGAACTTGTTGCGTCCGAAATCGAAGCCGCCGACGAGCGCACGCACCGCGCCGTCTTGCGGGTCGAGCGAAACGAATGCGCCTTCCACCTCGGGCACCTGGGCGACCTGCCACGCATTCTTGTCGTCTTGGGCGAGGCGAATCACTGCGCCGCGGACGATGCGCCTTGCCGCCGGCGCCTTGGCATCCAGTCCGCGCGCGGCGAACTTGAGAGCCTCGCCTCGGATCGTTACCGTCTCGCCGGTGCGCAGCCCTGCCGTGATCGCAGTCGGGCTCGCTTCCAGCACCACCGCGGCACGCATCTCCTGCACATCCGGATAGTCGGCGAGCGCGTCATCGAAGTCGTCCGCACTCGGCGTCGTCGGAAGCTCGACATGCCCTTCGGGGCCGCGAAAGCCCTGTCGCCGGTCATATTCGATGGCGCCACGGCGCAGTGCGGCGTGCGCCGCTTCCTGGTCGGCGTTACGAATGGTGGTGTAGACACGGAAACCCTTGGTGTAGACCTCCTCCGGGTAATGCTCGTAGACGGCCTGGCGCACCATCTCGGCTACGTACTCAGCGTGCAGCGGGAAGTGGTCGAGTTCGCGCTTGATGTGCAGCGTCGCTTTCAGCCCGTCGGCCAGTTGCTCCTCCGAAATCTGGCCCAACTCCTTCATGCGGCGCAGCACGTATTGCTGGCGCTGCCGCGCCCGTTGCGGATTCGCAACAGGGTTATAGGCCGACGGCGCTTTCGGCAGTCCCGCCAGCATTGCTGCTTCCGCCAACCCCAGCTCCTTGACCGATTTTCCGAAGTAGACCTGCGACGCAGCGGCGAAGCCGTAGGCTCGTTGCCCGAGATAGATCTGGTTCACGTACAGCTCGAGAATCTGGTCCTTGCGAAGGCTGTGCTCGATCTTGAACGCGAGTAGCGCCTCGTAAAGCTTGCGGGTGAGCGTCTTCTCGGAGGTCAGGAAGAAATTGCGGGCCACCTGCATCGTGATGGTGCTCGCGCCCTGCTTGCGCCCGCCGAAGACGAGATTGGCATACGCAGCGCGCATCACGCCGACGTAATCGACTCCCGTATGCTGGTAGAAGCGCTCGTCCTCCGCGGCAATGATCGCGTCCTTGAGTTGCGCGGGGATGTCGCCGATCGGAATGACCGAGCGCCGCTCTTCGCCGAATTCGCCGATCAGCGTGCCTTCGGCGGTGTAGACCCGCAGCGGAATCTTGGGCTGGTAGTCGGTCAGTACGTCGAGTGAAGGCAGGCTCGGATAGGCGAGCAAGGCCACGAACGCGGCGAGCAGCACGCAAGCCACCGCGAGGCCTGCCAGCAGGCCCAATGGGTAAAGCACGAAGCGCAGCCACTTCAACGGCGTGGGCCTCTACTTGCGGCGGAAGGGACGAAGTTGCGCGGGGCGGGAAATCGCAGGCATTATAAGCGCCCCTTTGGGCGAGAACATTTTGCTAGACACCCTTGGGAGTTGTTGTTAGCATTTAACCGTAATTCTCAGTATCTCTCCTAAGGGGTAGATACCTAAGGGAAAACAGGCGAGGAAGAGGGGATGAACTTCGATATCTTCAAGCCGAAGACGCCGCCGCTGTTCGGGCTTGATATCAGCTCGTCATCGGTCAAGATGCTCGAGATTGCCCAGTCCGGAAAGGGCTTTCTGGTCGAGCGTCATGCGATCGAGCCGCTGCCCAAGGATGCCGTCGTCGACGGCAACATCAACAACCTCGAGGCGGTCGCCGACGCGGTGAAGCGCGGCCACAAGCGCCTGGGCACCCGCACCAAGCACGTGGCGATGGCGGTTCCCTCTGGCGCCGTCATCACCAAGAAGATCGTGGTTTCCTCGGCCTTGCGCGAAGAGGACCTCGAAGTGCAGGTGCAGACCGAAGCCAACCAATACATTCCATTCGCGCTGGAAGAGGTCAATCTCGATTTCCAGGTGATCGGCTCGCCGGCCGGAAAGCCCGAAGACCAGGAAGTGCTGATCGCGGCCACGCGCAAGGAAAAGGTCGAGGACCGGGTGGCGGTAGCCGACTCGGCCGGCCTGAAGGCGATCGTGATGGACGTCGAGTCGTATGCGCAGATGTCGGCGCTCGGACTGGTGGTGAAGCAGCTGCCGAACCAGGGCCGCGACCAGAACATCGCCGTCGTCGATGTCGGCGCGAACGTGATGAACGTGACGGTGCTGCGCAACGAGCAATCGGTCTACACCCGCGAACAGGCGTTCGGCGGCAACCAGCTCACCACCGACATCGTCAGCCGCTACGGCATGAGCCCCGAGGAAGCGGAGAACGCCAAGCGCTCGGGCGGGCTGCCGGACGATTTCGAGACCGAAGTGCTGCGTCCTTTCATGGACAACCTGTCGATGGAAGTGCAACGCGCACTGCAGTTCTTTTTCACTTCCACCTCGTACAACCAGGTCGACCATATCCTGCTCACCGGCGGCTCGGCGGTGATTCCCGGGCTCGACGAGGTGGTCCACGCCCGCACCCACGTGCCGGCGCTGGTGGCCAATCCGTTCGCGGCGATGCAGACCTCGCCGCGCATTCAACTGAAGCGCCTGATGCAGGACGCGCCCTCGCTGATCGTGGCCTGCGGGCTAGCCATGCGGAGATTCGATCCGGTATGAGCGTTCGCATCAATCTACTGCCGCACCGCGAGGAGCGGCGCAAGCGCGCACGGCAGCACTTCGCGGTCCTGGCGGGACTTTCCGCGGTGCTCGGCATCGTCATCGTCGGCGCAATCCACTGGGTCAACGCCGCGCGCATCGACGCCCAGGCCGACCGAAACGCGTTCCTGAAGAGCGAGATCGCCAAGCTCGACAAGCAGATCGACGAGATCAAGAAGTTGAAGGATGAGATCGCCGCGCTGCTCGCACGTAAGCAGGTGATCGAGACGCTGCAGGCCGATCGCGCGCAGACCGTGCACCTGCTCGACGAACTGGTCG
>DASUMM010000025.1:0-6260 GCA_036277655.1 Burkholderiales bacterium
GGATGAACGCGCCAGCGTGCCGCGGCCGTAAGCTGGAGCAGCGGCGCAGGCGGTTCTACGCGCGCGGCACTTCTACGAGTTGGATCGGCCGGTTGACGCACAGGCGGAACCGGCCGCGTCCGGTCTTCTCCAGCAGCAGCGCTCCCGAGCGCTCGGCGAGCCTTCGATGCAGCAGGATCAAGCGCGCCTCGAGGTTGTCGCTCAGGTCCGGCAGGCGGATCTGCGGATCGAGACGAAGTTCTCGATTGGTGAAATCGGTGCGGCCTTCGCGGAGATGGTCGGCGAGGAGCTTGCGCAGGATGGCCCCGGCGACCCCTTTGATCAGGTAATCGTCGCCGATGAAGATGCTGTCGTCGGCCGCGAAGTGGCGAACCACGACCTGCTCTCCGCGCGCCGGCGCATCCCGGGCGGGCGGCGGATTCGACGCTTCGTGAACCTCTTCTCCCTCCTGGATCGCGCGGAGCGCAATGCCAAGCTGCGCCGCGAGCGCGACCAGCGCATCTTCATCGTCGTAGGAGAAGCGCAGGTCTTCGGCGCTTTCGACGTACAGCACGCCAAGCACGCGGCCGGCCGACACGATCGGCGCAGCGAGCTGGCTGCGCGAGTCGGCAAGGCCGGGAAACGGGATCGCGGTCTCCAGCCGCCCGGCCATGCCGGCGCGCTCGGCGCTTTCGCGGATGGCGCGGCCGTAGGAATATTCGGCGGTCATGTGCATGATGCGGATCGGCGTCTTCTGCTGCGCGGCGACGCCGATCACCCCGCAGCCAAGCGCGATCTCCGAACCGACGCCGGAGTCGGCATAACCGCGGCTGGCGACGGTATACAGGCGCTCGCCGGCACCGTCGAGCATCAGCACCATCGAGTGGCGGATGTCGAACCGCGTCTCCAGCGCGGAGAGCAGGTTTTCCAGCAGCGTGCTCAGGTCCGTGCAGCGCTCGAACACCTGCGAGCACGCCCGCAGCGATGCGAGCAGGTTGCGGCGTGGCGTCGGCGCCGGCAGATGCCGGCCCGCTAGCGGCGTCACCGAGCGCACGCGATAGACGTCCGAGCCGCGCAGGCGGAACACTCCCGCCATGCCGGAATGGGAAGCGATGCCGGCGAGCTTCGCCTTCATGCTCTCGAAGATCGGCCCCTCGGTTTCGGTGCGCAGATACTCGAGCGCCAGCTCGTAGCGCGCGCCCGACTGCGGATCGATCGCAAACACGGTGGCATGCGGATTGGCGAGCACGTTCGCGTGCGTCTTGTTGAAGAACTGGAACGTGAGCGCGACGTGCGAGCTGTCGACGTAATGCACCTGCGACACGTAGCTGATGTTCGGCGTGCCGTCGGGCGCGCAGGTCGCCACCGTCGACGGGATCACCCCTTCGAGACAGCCGCGGATCGCATCGACCGTGATCGTCATGCCGGGGGTGCGAGCGGTGCGCCTGCGCCCGGGCCCGGGGTCTGCTCGAACGCGGCGCTGAGAGTGAACGTGACTGCGCGGACTTCCTCCGGATCGCACCAGTGATAGGCGCGCACCATGTCCCGGCTGTAGCCGAGACGGCCGAGCTCTTCGACAAAATCCTCGACGTGTCGCGCAATGATCTGCTCGTCCCCCGGCGCGAGCGCCCCGGCGGCGGCATCGCTTCCCTTCAACTGCATCGTGCGATGGGTGCTCGGCAGGCTGAAGACGGCCGCGATCGTGCGGCTTCCCTTCAACGCGTCGAAGAACGCCTGGTACTGCGACGAGGCCACGAACAAGGTCACTTTCCTGCGATCGGGGCTGACGCGGCACCCGAGCACGCGCCCGATGTGCGAGACGTTGTTCGCGTCGCGCGAGGCGGCAGTGATCGAAATGCCCGGACGATGGAGAAATGCGGCAGCCGCTTCGTCCAGAAGCGCGCTTTCCGAAGCCCGCGGAGACATGCGGAAATCATAGCAGGCGCCTTACACTCGCAAGCGTGCCAAAGCGCATCGCGTACTGTCTTCTCGGCCCGACCGCGAGCGGCAAATCGAGCCTCGCGCTCGAACTCGCTCGGCGCCTGCCGCTCGAGATCGTCAGCCTGGACTCCGCGCAGGTCTATCGCGGGCTCGACATCGGGACGGCCAAGCCTTCACGCGAGGAACGCGAGCGCGTCCCGCATCACCTGATCGACATCGCCGAACCGATCGAGCGCTATTCCGCCGGTCGCTTTCGCAGCGACGCCATCGACGCCATCGAGGACATCCTTTCCCGAAACCGCATTCCGTTGCTGGTCGGTGGCACGATGCTGTATTACCGGGCGCTCGTCGCAGGGCTCGACGCGCTGCCTTCGGCCGAGCCGGAGATCCGACGCCAGATCGACGAGGAGGCCGCGCAACGAGGGTGGCCCGCGTTGCACGCGCAGCTGGCATGCATCGACCCCGCGGCAGCGGCGCGGATGTCGCCGAACGACTCGCAGAGGATCCAGCGAGCGCTCGAGGTCTGGCGCATCACCGGCCGCCCCATGACGGCCCTGCAAACCGGACGGGCGCAGGCGCTGCCGTTCGAGCTGAGCGCATTCTCGCTGGTGCCGCCGGATCGCGGCGAACTGCATCGGCGCATTGCCGAACGGCTGGACGCGATGCTCAAGGCGGGACTCATCGACGAGGTGGAAAACCTCCGCCGGCGTTACGCGCTCAACGCGGATCTGCCGAGCATGCGCGCGGTCGGCTACCGTCAGGTGTGGGGCTACCTGGAAGGCGAATACGATCGCGCGGAGATGCGCGAGCGCGCCATCGCGGCGACCCGCCAGCTCGCAAAGCGGCAGCTGACCTGGCTGCGGAGCTTTTCCGGCGTGAAACCGGCCGAAGAGCTCTCCTCCGCGCTCAGTCGAGGCTGAGCCCGACGGCGCGCGTGGCGCGCCCGTACGCCTGCAGCTGCTCGGCGACGAATGCCGCGAGCTCTTCCGGCGTCGAGCTGCGCGGCTCGAAGGCAAGCTTGCCGAAAGCATCGCGCACTTCGGGCTTCGCGAGCACCCCCGCGAGCGCACGCTGCACGCGATCGACGATCTCCCGGGGCATCTTCGCCGGCCCAAAGAGCCCGCCCCAGGGTGTGATCGGCACCGCTTCCAGCCCGGCTTCAGTCATCGTCGGCGCATCCGGCAGCAACTGGTTGCGGCTTGGGAGCAGCGTCGCGAGCACGCGGACCTTGCCCTCCTTCACCTGCGGCGCGAGGTTTCCGGGCGTCGCGATTGCGACGTGCACGCGGCCAGCAACCATGTCGAGCGTCAGCGGGCCGTCGCCCTTGTACGGAATGTGCACCATGTCGAGCTTCTGCTGCGCCGAGAACTGCGCCGTGGCGAGGACGCTGGTCGCATTCCCGGTCCCGTAATTGAGCTTGCCCGGATTGGCGCGCGCGTAACCGACGAGATCGCGAATCGTGTGCACCGGCAGGCTCGAATGCGAAAAGACGAAGAAGCCGAAGATGCCGACGAGCGAGATCGGCGTGAAGTCGCGCACCGGATCGTACGGCGGCACCTTTTTCGCTGCCGGAGCGAACGACATTCCGGTAGCGGTGCCGTAATAGAGCGTGTAGCCGTCGGGCGCTGCCTGCAGCACGGTTTGCGAGGCAATGATCCCTTCCGCGCCCGGCTTGGTCTCGATCACCACGGGCTGGCCGAGCGCCTGCCCGAGCGGCTGCGCAAAGATGCGCGCACCGAGTTCGGCGGCACCGCCCGGCGGAAACGGCACGATGAGGCGAATCGGCTTCGAGGGATATTGCGCAAGCGCGCTCGCAGCGAGCAGCGTTCCTGCAAGCGCCGCAACGATCCGGGTACGCAGGCTCGTCATGGCGCTACTCCGGCTGCACACCGGCGGCGCGCAGGATGTTGCGGTAGCTCTCCATCTGCTCCTTGGTGAACTCCGCGAGCTTCTCCGGCGTGCTGGGCGTCATCAGGAACGCCTGTTTTTCCATCTGCGCCTGGACATCGGCGCGTCCCATCGCGGCGTGGAACTCCTTGTTGAGGCGCGCCACGACGTCCTTCGGCAGCTTCGCCGGGCCGAACAGCGCCGCCCACGACGTGATGGTGAATTTCGGCATTCCGGCTTCGTGGATCGTCGGCACTTCGGGAAGCAGGTGGCTGCGCTTGGAAAGTTGCGTGACGAGCGCGCGCAGCTTGCCGTCCTTGACATGCGGCAGCCCGGTCGTCGGTGTCGCCCACATGACCTGCACGCGATTGCCGACGAGGTCGGTAATTCCCTGCGGCTCGCCCTTGTAGGGCACGTGCAGCATCTCGATGCCGGCGAGCGCATTCATCTGCGCGAACGACACGATGCCGGTGGTATTGCCGGTGGCGTAGGCGAGCTTGCCTGGATTCGCCTTCGCGTGCGCGATCAGCTCCTGAAACGTCTTCGCCGGCACGCTCACATTCACGTAGAGGAAAAAGGTGTAGCGACCGATGTCGGTGATCGGCGTGAAATCGTTCACCGGATCGTATGGCGGCGACTTCTTCATCGCCGGAACCGCGGACATCGGGCTGTTGGTCGCCATCAGCAGCGTGTAGCCGTCGGCGGGCGCCTTCGCCACCTCGGCACCCGCGATCGCGCCGTCGGCGCCGGGCTTGTTGTCGACGACGATCGGCTGTCCGATTGCCGAAGAGATCGACTGTCCGAGGATGCGGGTAATCGTGTCGGTCGCCGATCCTGCCGGGAACGGCACCACCACGCGGATCGGCTTCGTCGGATATTGGGCGCCGGCCGAAAATGCAGCGAGCGTCAGCGCCAGTGCGGAAACCATCTTCTTCATGCGGCAATTCCTCCTAGAGGCCGATTATAGAATGCGGCTGCCACGGAGGTTCTCATGGAAATCGGCATCATCGGGCTGGGCAGGATGGGCGCGGGAATGGCGCGCCGGCTGGCGCGCGGCGGCGTGCGCGTCGTCGCTTACGACCATGAGCGCCATGCGCGCGACGCGCTCTCGGGCGAAAGCGGAATCGAACTGGTGGAAAGCCTCGCTGCCGTTGCTGCGCAAACCGCCGGCGAGCGTGTGGTGCTGATGATGCTTCCCGCGGGCGATGCGACCAAGGCGACCCTGATCGAACTGCTCGAGCTCCTTTCGGCAGGGGACACGATCGTCGACGGCGCGAACGCCTACTACAAGGATTCGATGGCGCGCGCACTGGAGCTTTCGCAGCAGGGCCTGCGTTATGTCGATGCCGGAGTGTCGGGCGGGATCTACGGACTCGCCGCCGGCTATTGCCTGATGCTCGGCGGCACGCCGAGGTCGATCGAGATCTTCGAGCCCTACGCGAGGATTCTCGCTCCGGCGCCCGAGCTCGGCTGGCTGCACTGCGGGCCGAGCGGCGCCGGGCACTTCGCGAAGATGATCCACAACGGCATCGAGTACGGAATGATGCAGGCCTACGCCGAGGGGTTCGCGTTGCTGAAGGCGCGCAGCGAATTCGGCTTCGACCTCGGCCGGCTGGCGGAAACCTGGGGCCACGGCAGCATCGTGCGATCGTGGCTGCTCGAGCTGTGTGCCGAGATCCTCAAGCAGGACGAAGACCTGGAGCGGATCGCACCGGTGGTCGCCGACTCGGGCGAAGGCCGCTGGACCGCGCTCGAGGCGGTGGATCTCGGCGTGCCGGCGCCGGTCATCACGATGGCGCTGATGGCGCGCTTCGCAAGCCAGGGGCGTGCCGACTCCACGCGCAAGCTGCTTGCGATGCTGCGCGGAAAATTCGGCGGACATCCGGTGCGCAGCGCCCAGTGATCGTGGTGCTGATGGGCGTCTCGGGCGCCGGAAAGACCACCCTTGGCAACGCGCTCGCGACATCTCGCGGGTGCGATTTCCTCGACGCCGACGATTGGCATCCGCCGGCGAATGTCGCCAAGATGGCCGCTGGCGAGCCCTTGAGCGACGACGATCGCTCGCCGTGGCTGGATCGATTGAATGCGGAGTTGCGCGCGCGGGAAGCACGCGGACAGGACACGGTGCTCGCGTGCTCGGCGCTGAAGGAAAAATACCGCGAGCAACTGACGCGCGGGCTTGCAAGGGTCGAGTTGGTGTTCCTGCACGGATCGGCGGAGCTGATTCGCGAGCGGCTCGCGACGCGCCAGCATCACTACATGCCGGCGACGCTCCTCGAATCGCAATTTCGCGCGCTGGAGCCGCCGCAGCACGCGATCCACGTCGATGTCGCGCTTTCCCCCGAGCAGTGCGTCGCGCTGATCAGCGCTTCGCTCGGAAAGTAACCCGGTGCGTGGAGCTGGAGACGGCCGCGGAGGAGGCGGCCGGCAGGTCGGCCTTGACCTTGGGCAAC